>JAJYGU010000272.1:6472-9137 GCA_021784975.1 Planctomycetota bacterium | reverse complement strand
GGGGGAGGATGATCGGAACGGCGCCTGCCTTGATGAGCGAGTTATAGTAGCCAGCGGTTACATAAGATAAAGCTGGGGAGTTCTTTTTGGGCGCGAGATACTCGGCGTTCAGCCCGATTACCGGTTTGCTGGTCATAGCACACTCCTTCCTTGACACATCCTGTGTCATGCTCGCATGAAACCCTGTGGGAAATAAATCGACTGCGCACCAGGGGAAGGTTTGGCACGAACAGGAAGGATGGAGAAGCGAGCGCGGCCGAATCCTTCGGCCCAAACGCCACGCGGCTTGCTTTCCGTCGCGATCCGGCATATCATCCCTGACGCCACAACCGCAAGCCATATCCACCGGTCTGTCGTGCCCGACCTTGGGCACGCCACCGTGGCGACGTCCCTATCGTAGGCTTGGTAACTCCTTTTTGGCTTCGACGTATGACCGTCGATTGAGGTGCAAGTCGCCTCAAAGTCTACGTATCCGGCAGAATCGCCGCAACAAACATCAGGATTTTGTATCATTTAACCGCTTATGCCACAACAGCTTGTGCTTGCTAGCACTGATGGCATGTGGTAATCCACATGACGGGCCGCGCCTAAGGCGGAATTCGGAGGGCGGAGAGGGGAGGTGAAAGCAAAGCCGAAAGCGGAAAGCCGAAAGCGGACATCTCTCGGCTTTCCGCTTTCTGCTTTCCCCCCCACGCCCCACGCTCTTGAGCCCACATGCGCTACCAAAACGTCTGCCTTGAAGCGATCGCCTACACCCTGCCGGAGGAGATCGTCACTTCCGAAGAGATCGAAAAGAGGCTCGAACCGCTCTACAGCCGGCTGCGGCTGCCCGAGGGACGATTGGAACTGATGACCGGCATCGCCCAACGGCGTTTCTGGCCGCCCGGCATGGCGCCCGGCGAAATGAGCGTCCAGACGGGCGAGCGTTCAATTCGGCTGGCCGGCATCGACCGACAGCAGATTGGCGCCCTAATCCACGGTTCGGTGTGCCGTGATTTTCTCGAACCAGCCACCGCCTGCGGCGTACACCACCGGCTTGGCCTGCCCGGCGATTGCATGGTGTATGACGTCTCGAATGCTTGCCTGGGATTGCTCAACGGCGTGGTGCAAGTGGCCAACATGATCGCGCTGGGCCAGGTCCGCGCCGGGCTGGTGGTGGGCACCGAGAGCGGCCGCTCGCTGGTCGAATCGACCATTACACACCTGAATGCCGACACCTCGCTTTCGCGGCACGCCATCAAGGCGGCCTTCGCCTCGTTGACCATCGGCTCCGGCAGCGCGGCCATGCTCCTCTGCGATCGCCAACTCAGCCGCACCGGCAACCGCCTGCTGGGCGGCGTCGTGCAGACGGCCACTGAACACTGCGAGTTGTGCCAGGGACAGGGCGGCGCCAACGGCGGCCAAGGCGAGACGCTCATGTGGACCGACTCCGAGTCGCTCATGCACGAAGGCATCGCCACTGCCAAGACCGCCTTCGCCGCGTTCCTCGACGAAGTGGGTTGGACCCGCGACGATGTCCACAAGACCTTCTGCCACCAGGTGGGGCGGGCGCATCAAAAGCTGCTGTTCGACGCGCTCGGACTCGATCCGCGGATCGACTATTCGACCTTCGGCTTCCTGGGCAACACGGGCTCGGTGGCCCTACCCATCACCGCCGCCCTGGGGATCGAGAACGGCCATCTCCATCCGCCCGAAAAGGTGGCCCTGCTCGGCATCGGCTCGGGCATCAACGTGATCGCCCTGGCCATCGACTGGCAACGGAGTGTACCCGGCCACGCCATCGACTGGCAGCGGAGTGTACCCGGCCACAACGTTGCTTGAGCCATTTTTTGAGAGGTGAGATCGCAACCCGAATGTCCTCCGCTGCCATCGATAGATTGTTGCAGACCGCGGTTGCCCGGAAGGCGACCGAGCTGTACCTCACCGCGGGCGAGCCGCCCGTGCTGCGAGTCGCCCGAAGGCTGAAAAGACTGAAGGCAAAACCGTTGGATGCGGAGGCGGTGGCCGCCATCGTGGCCGACATCCTGCCGCGTCAGAGCCGCGAAGAGTTCGAGCAGGAGTTGGAGGAAACCGGCCGG
This sequence comes from Planctomycetota bacterium, assembly GCA_021784975.1. Lineage (GTDB taxonomy): Bacteria > Planctomycetota > Planctomycetia > Pirellulales > Thermoguttaceae > JAJYGU01. The sequence continues at coordinate 7,059 of JAJYGU010000272.1, read as the reverse complement.
ACGGAGTTCGTCTACGCCTTCGGCAAGCAGACTTGGTCTCATGTCTTAGTGGCCAAGGAATCCGGCATCGTCGCGATAGCATTCTCGCTGCGGTGAACCGCTTAGGAATGCGGAACCGGAAAACGAGCAACGGCGGCCGCTGGCAGACGTCCACCCACGCGATACAATCGAATATGTGGAATAGGCAATCGAACGCGTAGCCCGCACACTCCCGATGGTGAACTCATGGCCGCCGTAGCAAACGGTCAGCGCCCTTTGTCCTGGCACGCCGGAGGTTGGTTCGGCTCGCAACTGGGGGGCACTTTGTGGTTGCTGATCCTCGGCGTCTTCCTCATCCCGCAAGAGCAGCTTGCCGCTTCGGTTTGCATCGGCAGTTGCGTCGCCTTGAATGTCTGGGGCTTGTATCTCTGGCGATGCCGCCTCCATCTAACGCCATACGTCGGGATTCAGCGTTTCCTGGCCGCGGAAGCGGTGGTCGTCGCCTTGGTGGTCTGGACCGTGAATTGGCGGGGCGTTTCGAAGCCGCCACCGCCGGGGAGTCTAGTGTCCGTCTATCTCCCTTACTGGGCCGGTGCACTTGTCCCGTC
>JAJYGU010000272.1:0-6462 GCA_021784975.1 Planctomycetota bacterium | reverse complement strand
AACAGTGGGGACGGCGGCGGAATCGGAGTTGAAGCCGCGTTGGGAGTTCCCACCGGATCACGTCAATTCCAGCGACTCCTTCAGGCACGCGTCGACCTGCTCCATCATTGACCCAGACAGACGGCCAATCACTCGCCCCACGAATTGCTGGTGCAGCGTGATCAGATGCTCGCACTTCACCGCGGAGGAATGCAGAAGGCCCGATTGCTTCCCGTCGGGCGTGGCAATGTCGATAAAGAGTTGCGTCGGCTCGGTGGTAGACCGCTGGACGACACTGGTAATCATCGCTACGATCACGTCATCCAACCGCTGATTGTTGCGGTCGCATTGTACTACCAAGGCTGGTCGCCTCTTGCTGCCGGTGCGATCCGTGAACGGCAAGTCAGCAAGAACGACATCGCCGCGCCGCACGATCATGGTTGCCCTCGGTGCGAGTCATAATCGTTGTACTCGTCCATCAAGGGGTCGTTCCAGCCGGCTCGCATGGCAGATTCGACCTGGGCGACGTAAGTATCGCTCAACTCGTCTTCAGCCGCGATCTTCAATCGTTGGAACTCTTCGACAGGCAACAGTACATACGACTGATGTGTCTGTTCGTCCAGTAGTTCCACCGTCACGCCGGGCATGGCACTCATTACCGTTCGCAATTCCTCAGGCAGTCTGACGGTCATCTCCACCTCCTCGCAACGCTATCGTGATGAATGCCCATCGGTCATCACGACTATTGTACCCCAGGCAATGGCTAAAATGGTATGCCCCGAGTCGACGGGCGGCGGCAAAGTGATTTCGCTGTTCACAGCCGCGTCGCGCGATCAATCACCTCCCGGTCAAAATAGTTGATCGACATGCCGGCGTCGACCACGATCCGCTGGGCATTGATCCCGCTGGAGCGCGGGCTGAGCAAGAAGGCAGCCGCGTTGGCGACTTCTTCTGTCTGTATCGCTTTCTTTCTCGGGATGACTTGCTCGGCATAGAGATAGGCATCGACGTAGCCCGGAATGCCCGCCGAGGCCGACGTCTTCAGCAGACCGGGGGCGACCGCGTTGAAGCGGATCCGCGAGAAGCGGCTGAACGATTTGGCCAGAAACACGAGCGATGAGTCCAGGGCCGCCTTGATCGGGGCCATGTAGCCATAGCTCTCGCTGGCCATCTGCGTGGTCGAGATCGAGATCGTGACCACCGAGGCGTCGGGGTCGAGCAGGTCTCTTAGCGCATTCGATAGGGCGATCAGTGAATAGCATGAGATCTCGACTGCCTGCAAGAATGCCTGCTTCGGGGTCTCGTGGAAGGGCTTGACCCCGGCCGAGTAATCGGCGAAGGCGATGGAGTGGACCAGCCCGTGAAATTGTTGGCCGCCGGCGGCAAGCGCTTCGCGCAAGTCGGCGATTTGGTCATCGTGCTGGACATCGCAGAGATACACCTCCGCGTCGCCCAGCAGTCTGGCGGCGCCGCGGCGGATTTCATCGTTCTGCACGACATACACACACGTCGCCCCGGCTTCGGCCAGCACGCGGCTAATGTGCCAGGCAACGCTCTTGCGATTGGCAACCCCAACAATCAGGATCGATTTGCCGGCCAGTTGAAGAAAATCCATCGGGGGAGCGGTCTGGAGGTGGTTGCGGATAGTACTGCTCACGCTCCGCGTGAAGCAAACGTCATGCGGAGCGTGGCTGGTGCCGGAAAACGTCACTGGGCACCAGGCGAAGCATGGTCGGCGTGACGACTACGGAAGGCGCTCCTTCGGTTTCGCCGGCGGGCCGGCCGCCACCTCTGCGGCTACCACTAGCTGCCCGCCGCCGAGGCGGCCCTTGCCTTGGGCGTCGACCCGCACGCGGAACGCGGCGGCGGCAGCGGGGAGGTCGAATCGCAGCGAGGCCTTGCCCTCGGCATCCGTCAGCAGCATCGGGTTCCATAAGAGCACCTGGCTGTGGTCGCTTTTGCCGTCCGATGGACGAGGTGGGTTGTGGTACACGGAGGATGGCAGGGGCGTTGACCGATCAGCGGGCAGGCGGACTTTGGGGTCGTGCGGGCTGGCGGCTTGAGCCTTCTTTTCCGGCGATTTGACGGTGGCAGCCTCCGTGTTGGCGGACACCCCACCACTCTTGGCTGGCGGCACGGGCGCGGAATACGACTGAAACGGCACGGCCAGAGAGGAGTTGGGCGGTTCCCGGCCGGGGTCACTCAAGATGGCGCCGATGATCAGGCAGCAGGCGGTCGCCCCGAGGACCGGGATCCAAAGGTGCATCCCCCACACAATCCGCATCAGCCCGAGCATCGCCACCAGCAATAGCAGCCCCATTCCGCCCAGGAAACTGACGGTGGTGAGTGTGTGCAGGATTTGCCGGTGTTCGGTGCGATAGGCGGCGAGACGCTGGTCGTAGCTCTCGCGAATGTTGAGGATGTTGTCGCTCATGACCGGCGGAACGAGGGCTTCGGCTGGAGTAAGCGGCCGTCCAAAAACAAGTTGGGGACTGTCCCAATTTTCGTCCGACGAAAATGGGACTGTCCCCTTGGCGAAAGTGGAAGTTGTTGCTGGGCGGCCGCTAAGGATCGAATCGGGCTGCTGAGGCGAGGCCTCTTTGCCCGCAACCGCCCGGCGGCCCTTTTCGGCCGTCTGCTGTCCGCCATGGGTTCCGAGCAGGAGGTCCAAGGCAACCGCCGCCGGTACGCCCCCCTCGGTCTGGTCGGAGAGATAGAAATCGGCGCGGTCCAGATCTTCCGGCCCCTGCACCTGGCTGGTCAGAAGGAAATGGGTGGGCATGCTCGAGGCGGGCCCGCCGGCCGGCTTCAGCAACGCCCCATCAATCACGGTGGCGCCGAGCACCGCCGGCGTCGGCTCGCCCTTCTCGTTGGTGACGGCCACCGACAGTTCGACCGGTTCGCCCGGCCGGTGCAGCTTGCCTTGGCCGGTGATTCGCACGTTGAGTTTTCGCGTCGGTCGGCGGTACACCAGCCGTTGGGCGACCATTCGTGGCGGGCGGTGGCTGTAATCGAACACCGCCAGACGGATCACGCCGCTGGCGGCGTCGTCCAGCCTCATTGCCACTGAATTGGCGCCGGTCGGACCGTCTTTCGTAACCAGTGGTTGTTCGCCTACCTGGACTCCCCGACAATAAGCCGCCACCACTAGCGGCAAGCCGGGCTTGGCCGCCCGGACATTGAACTCCATCGGCGCACCGCCGGCAAACACGCCTCCACCGGTACTCAGCACCACATTGCCCTCGGTGGAGACGGCGGGCAACACCGCCTCACATTTCACCCCGGCGGGACGGGTGATTTTCACACGGTAGCGGCGGTCGGCTTGCGGAATGAAGGCAAAGACTCCCATGCCACGAAAGCTGGTCTCGAAAGCGGCGACTTCGACTTCGCGATCGGCCTTTTCCGCACGATCATGGGGCTGGTCTCGATCTTTCTCCGCGGTCGCCGCAAGAATCTTGCCTGAGACGCGCAGCGGCCGGCCTACCCGGTCGCGGGCCGTGAAGTAAACGCGGGTCTCCAGTCCAGCCACCAATTGGCCTCCCTCGGGGAAAAACGTGACCCTGGTTGGATCGGCGGGGTTCGAAGCCGGCTTGGCGGAATTCGTCGGGCTGTTCGTTTGCGGCAGAAGGTGGTCGCCGACGGTAAATGAGCACCGTTGCCCGGAAAACCGTTGGTCGCGGCTGCCGGCCGACAGGGTGTAGTGCCCGGCAGCCAGCGACTTGGGGAGCGTAAACTCCCCGCCGGCGACGCCGCGCTGGGTCAAGCCCTCCTGCCGCGACTGGGGGACCGGCCTTCCACGGGCATCGCGAATCTCAAACTGAACGGGAGACCGTGCCGCCGCCGAGAAGCCGCTTCCGCTCAGGACCAGCAGGCGATAGTACAACTTATCGCCCGGCCGGCACCGAGGTTTGTCGATGGTCAAATAGGCGGCCTCGTGGAGCGGTTCAACGGCCAGTGGAATCTCCGTCTCTTCGCGACTCTCGCGGTAGGATGCCGCCACCTTGAGCACTGCCCGAGACGGCAACGACCGATCGCCGGGTAGGGTCACTCGCAGCCTGCCGTGTTCGTCGGTGGTTTCCCGAAAGGCGGTCAGCCGCTTTCCGTCGGCCGCCGACAAGGCGACCTCGACCTGGGCCTGCATCGGTTGCCCGCTGATGGCCGTGGTGCTCACTGTATATTCCGCCGCTGTCCCCGCTTGTAGCATGGCTGGGCCGGCGACCATGAGCCGCAGGTGCTCGGTGGCGATGGTCGCCAACTGTTGTCGGTGATAGAGATAGCCGCCCACCGAAATCAGCACCAGCGTGGCCGCCGCCAGTTCCACCATCCAGGTCGCAGTGCGGGCCAGCGACCTCTCGGTCCGCCGGCCGCCTCGGCCGGGCACCTGGGGCAGGTCCAACTCATTCGCCATTGCCATACAGTCTCCCCCCGTATTGTTGTACCGCAAGTGCCCGCCAGTTGACATACCTGGCAGTGCCTAACGGACGGAAGTGGCGGATATCCGAGCGGGTATTCCCGGTGGCAATCGGTAATGCGGGCAAATAGAATAGACTGCAAGACCGAGCCGGCGGGGACTGTCCCCTTCTGTGCACTGTTTGACGCAAAATTCCGTACAGGCCCAGCGGATGTGCCTGGGGTGCGTCGGCAACACTGCCGAGCAGGTGCCCAGCCGTGTTCCACCATGATGGCGGAGCCGCGCTGCAACCCTAGACCAGTGCGAGGTTTGGGTTTTCGTGCGGAACACCCTTGCAGTGTCTAGTGTTCCATATACTGGGTCGGTGTTGACGGCCGGCTCGGTAGTCGGCCTTATTGCCCCCCGGAGAACGCAACGTGTGCGCGTTTGGTAGCCTTGACTTGGGTCGCGTTCGTTCAGGACTGATGCTGATCGCATGGCTGTCGCTTGCCGCGGCGGCCCAGGCGGGTGATCCATCTTCTACCAACGGTGGGGTGCAGATTGGGGTGCTCAGCGGGTGGCTGGGAAGATCTAAAGCCACTCGCAACAGCCATATTGTTCCCCCCGTAACTAAAGCATCGGCGGCTGGGGGGGCAACCGCACCCGCCGCCGGCACCGCAGCGCAGTCTACGCTTCCTCCGACGCCAGTAGCAGCGGCTGGCGCCACGAAGCCGGCGACGCGCACGCTCCGTTTCCAATTCCGCTATGAACCCTGGAAGGACGTGCTCGACTGGTTTGCCCAGAATGCGGACCTCTCGCTGGTCATGGACGCGCCTCCGCAAGGCACCTTCAACTACACCGACGACCGGGAGTATACGCCGGCTGAAGCCCTCGACATTCTCAACAGCGTACTGATGACCAAGGGCTACATGCTCATCCGACACGGCCGGATGCTGATGCTGGTCAACCTGGAAGACGGCATTCCGGCCAACCTGGTTCCCACCGTGCCGGTGGAATCGCTGGACACTCGCGGCGAGTTCGACCTGGTCAGCGTGTTGTTCGATCTCAACCAGCTCAAGCCCGAGGAGGCCGAGGCCGAGGTCAAAAAACTACTCGGGCCGGAGGGCACGGTAGTGGCGCTGGGCAGATCGCGGCAGATTTTTGTGACCGACACGGTGGGACGGCTGCGAGCCGTCCATTCGCTGCTGCAGCGGATCGAGGGGCCGGCGCTCGGCAACGGCGCCGCCCAACTGCAAATTTACCCGACCGGCCGGTCCGATCCGCAGTCGGTCTTGACGGCGATGAAGATGCTGATGGCCAGCCAGCCGGATGTGCAATTGAGCATTGACGCCAAGACGAACAGTTTGGTGGCCCTGGCCCGCCCGGTCCAGCAGGCCATGATTCGGGCGGCCCTGGCCCAGATGCAGCAGGAGGGTGATCGGGTAGAAGTGATCCGGCTGGTCCGGCTGGATCCGCAGGCCGCCCTGCAGTCCATTAAGAGCTTATTTCCCACCAGCGACACGACCAAGGGGGCCCCGCTGGGGCCGCAGGTGGACGTCGACGTGGGCAGCCGGCAGTTGATGATCCGCGGCACCGAGGGGCAGATCGCCGAGATTCGCGGCCTGTTGGAAAAAATGGGCGAGGTCATGCCGGCTGCGGGCGAACTGGCCCAGGGCGGTCGCGTCCGCGTGCTGCCGTTAAGCGGTCCGGCCGGCATGTCGGCGATCAAACGCCTCGAAGAGATCTGGCCGAGCCTGCGGGCCAATAAGATCGTGGTGGAAGGGGCCTTGCCCCCCACGGTAGACGAACAACCTGCCGGCGACCAATCGAGCGAGGCTGTTCCCCGACAGCCCGCCACCCCTGCTCCCGCCTCGAAGCCGGCGGACCAACGACAAGAGACGATTGCAACCCCGGCGGACAAACCTTCCGCCCAGCGATCGGCGCCGCCGGGGTCCAAACCGCGGTTGGACGAACATTCGGCCAGCCTGCGTGGCGGGGCGCGGATTTTCTACGTTGCCGAGGATTTGGCAGACAAGACGCCGCCCGGGCCCAAGCCGGCGACGAGCGCGCCGGCTGCCAGCCGCCCGTCGCCG
>JAJYGU010000070.1 GCA_021784975.1 Planctomycetota bacterium | reverse complement strand
GTGGGCACTTATGGACACCCGTAGTCTAACCGATGCGGAGCAGAAAACATAGCCGATCGCAGCCGAATTTCACGGATTGACCGGCCGCCAGACCAGCCACGTTACTCGTCCAGTATCCTGCCCCCCTTCGGCGGAGGACGGTGACGGGGCAGCCGTTGAACAACCCTCCGCCGTCGCCGTTGGCTCCGGGTTAAACGAGCAGCGGCACTCTCCGCGGCGCAATCGTTTCAGTTCATCACCCGCGTTGTACACACCGGCAGCGGACTGCTGTGGCCTTCGACCAGAATTGCTTCTGCTTGTGGGGAAGGTAGCGTCTTCTGGAATTCGGCCGGGCTGGGAACCTTGAAAACCAGGGCGAAGACCAGCGCCCCGGCGAAGGTGATCCCCAACGGCACCATCCAAATCTTCGACCATTGGAACTTCCCGCCGACGGAGTTTTTCTCCATCGCCAAGCCGGCCAACTGCGTGCCCAGGAAAACGCCGATGCCGTTGGTGGCAATGAAGATCAGCGACTGGGCCGAGGCCCCGATCGCCTGGGGCGCCAAGTAACCTACGAATTTCTGTCCCCCGATCATGAAGAACACGTAGGCTAAGCCATGAAAGGCTTGGATCAGCACGATCGATTTTGTTCGCTTACTCATCACATAGACCGCATAGAGCACACTCCAACACAGCGCGCCCAGCACAAAGGTCCACCGATATCCGGCGTTTCCGACGTACAAATAGTGGCCGACGTTGCCCGTCTTGACTCCCAAGACGAGAAACCATTCGCCGAGAAGCAATCCCAAGAGCAAGATGGTCGCGGCGGCTTGCACCGCCTGGGCAAGCGCCATCACGGCTGAGACGTTCTTGCCGCTGATGCCGCGATCCTGCAGGAATTGTCCCGTGCCCAGGAAATAGAACTGCATCATGCCCGAAACCGCCAACTGGACCAGAATGAAAATCAAGAAATTGCCGTTCTTGAGCATGGCCAGTGCGTCGATCATCGGATTACCCGCGGAAACCGGCTTCAGCGGCTCCTGCCAAAGGCACACCACCGCCATGACGATCGACAAGATCGCCGCCAAATAGAGACTGTCGGGACCGTCGCCGGGCAATTTGAACCACTGCCGAAAACCCGTGAGGAAGTAGCCGATCAGGGCCCACGACACGGGCGCCCAGAGGAACACCCACGTATCCGCGGACGGAAGCTGCCCGAAGAGCATCTTATTCACCAGCGGCAAGGTGGCCGTATAGAGCACAGAGTACGCCAACATCGTCCAAAACATGCCCCAGAACTTCGTTTGCCGGGCGATCAGGAACAACAGCACCGCCCCACCGGCATGACAGGCGAACAACACCCACTCGGCATTGAACCACTTGTCGGCCAGGTAGCCGGAGGCCAAGGGGGCGAAGATGCAGGCCAAGGGGAAGGTGGCGTAGATCCAGCCCGTCTGCTTGCCCGTCATCTTCAGCGGGCCCAGCAGCCGCAGGGCCAACACCGGCATCCAGGCGCCCCAAACGGCGAACTCCATGAACATCAATGCGCTCAAACGGAAGTAAAGCATCCAATTCACCATGGAGCTCCTTAGGCTGGAGTGGTTCCCCGGCGACGGATCACGGCCCGGGGACTGGCTCATTCGGGCAATTGAGCCGAATTCTAAACATCCCCTGAGCGAAATAGAAGTGGGACGGGCCCAAAAATGAAATCGCGCCTATGGGCGCGGCGATCACCGGTCACGTAGAATGATCGGAAACCGACCAAGGAGCCTCCCATGCGTCGTCCGCCTAGTGGCCATCCCGCCTGGCATTGCCTTATCGGTCTGTTGCTCCCTGTGTTCCTCGGCGCTGGGTTGTCGGCCGAGGGGGGGCGACTCAACCCGGACAAGCTGCTGGGCCAACCGGCGGACATCGCCGCCAGTGCCTATCAATATCGCGCCGATCGAGCACCCGATGCCAATCCGCCGGAAAGCTGGATCGGCCTAATGAAGTCCGCCGGCCTGCCGTTGAACAGGCCGTTCGATGTCGGCGCGCCGGTCTTGAAGAAGGTGCTCTGCGGGCTGATCTGGGAAGAGGTCCGCCGGATCCGCCGCGTGACACTCACGTGGCACGGCCCCCGACAGCGCAGGCCGACGCCAGATAAGGTCGTGGTGAGCTATTTCGATGCCGAGGCGGCCGGGAAGATCCCCACCTGGTGGAATGAAGCCGTCCTTCGCGAAGCCGGCAAGCCGCAGGTGTCGTCCGACGGCAATACCTACAACTTTGCCGTCCCCGCCGACACGTTCGGCCTGGTCGTCAGCGTGCGAGGAAAACCGGACGCCTCGGCCTACGAGGTACCTACGGTGCAAGTCTTTGCGTCCGATGTTTGGAAGAGAATGGACTTGGAGATCGAGTGGGCGTTCGACAAGGCCGCCGCTCGTTCGGACTATAGCGGGCGGATCCAGGCCTACGACGGCATCGTGGCCCAATTGCAGTCGCTAGAAAACGACCGCAGCACGAAAATGACGGGCGAGCATAGTTGGAAATCGCAGCCGCAAGGAAGCGGCCGCCACGGCGTGCGGCTGAGTCTGCTCTATCTTGGCACCTCGAAATGGCGAAAACTCTGGCCCTACAATGCCGAGCCGGAAGATGTGGCGCGAACCATTGTTACCATCTGGAGCAAGGCTGGCAATTTTTCCTTTTTGGCGTCCGATCTGGAAAGAGGACCGATCCTCGCTCCGGAGTACGGTTTCTTCGTGCGTGCCACGAAGACTGCCACTCAATCGTCGCTCCGCGAACCACCATTCGCGTTGAGTTCCAAGGCCTCGTCAGCGCAGGAGTTCATCGCTGAACTGGCGGCCGAGCACCTGACCACCATCCGGCAGCGGACCCGCCGACATCCGGAGCAAACCTGGCACGGAGCCATGCGGGCGATGTTTCCCGGCAAAAAGTTCCCGCCGATCCCGAAACCGGCGTACACCTCGCCGATGAAGGTTGAGGTGCCGTGCCGGGAGCTTACGGCCCAATGGAATCTCGGCGGCTGGCACATGGCCCGGCACGCCGTCAAGAATGACATGGGCCAGTTGCGTTTCAACGATTACCCCTACGGCATCCTGGCCTCCGAGACCTACCTGGTGCTGCACGTGCTCGACTTGATGGGCATGCACCGCCAGGCCGCCGATGGGTTGGATCAGTGGCTCGGTCTGCCCATAGAGAAGAAGCCGCCGGTCGGATTGTTTTCCGACGGCCGCGGCTGCCTCACCCAGGCGGTGGGACCGCTGGGCGCGGGCGGGAACATGGACGGCATTCATGGCATGGGGCCGGGGGCCATCATGTTCGCTTTGACGGAGCACTTCCGGTTGACTGGCGACTGCCGGTGGCTCCAGGCCAATCTGCCGTGGATGAAGGCGAATGTGGACTGGATCCTGCGGCAGCGGCGATTGCTGGCCAGCATCATTCCGGGCGGCGATCGGCTGTGGTGCAAGGGACTACAGCCGGCCCACCAGGTCACGCCCGACAGCGGCGGCCAACTCATGCAATTCTACGAGTCGGAGGGCTACTACTGGCTGGCGGTCCAGCGATTTGCCCAAATCCTGGCGGCCCTCGATCCAGCCGAGGCGGCGCGATTCGCTGCCGAAGCCGAGGCCTATCGTAAGGATCTCATGGCGGCCGTGGAGCGATCCATTGCCCTGAGCCCCGTGGTGCTGGTCCGCGACGGCACCTACCGGTCCTTCATTCCCTTTGCCTGTTACGTTCGCGGCTTTGCCTCGGGGGCGTGGAGCTGGCGGCGGCCGGGCAGTGGGGCCCACGTTGGCGGATTGTATTGGGACACGATCCAGTCGGCGGAGTCGCTGGTAAGCCCCGCGGGCTTGCTGCCGCCTGATGGTCGCCGCGTGCAGGGCGATCTTGACGTTCTTGAGGACCGCTTGCTGCTGGAGAACCCGAAGGTCGCCCAGCGGACCAAAGGCTTCGACCCGGACAGGGACTGGTTCGCGCACGCCGGTTGGCAGTACCAGCCCGGCCTGGAGCGCCACGCCAACATCCATCTGGCGGCCGATGACCCGCCGAATTTTCTGCGATCGTGGCTGAATCAATATGCGGTCATGGTTCTGCCGGATGCCGGCTACGTCTTCCGCGAGCATACGGTCACCGGCCCGCCCGACAAGATCTTCGAGGAGGCCGCCTTCCTCGAACGCTTCCGCGGGATGCTCGTGATGGAGGAAGGCAATTCGCTCTGGCTCGCCCGCGCCACGCCGCGAGCATGGTTGGAGCAAGGCAAGAAGATCGCGGTCCAAAAAGCTCCGACCGTTTTCGGTACCGTCGGATTCGAGATCGTCTCCGACGTAGACCACGGCAAGATTACGGCAACAGTGGCCATGCCGTCGCGTAGTCCGCCCAAGTCGGTCCTGTTGCGCCTTCGCCATCCCAAGGCGATGTCGATCACGAGTGTCACAGTCAACGGCAGGCCGTGGAGCGATTTCAACTCGGCCAAGGAAACGATTTCCTTGCACGGGGTGCAGGGGACCATTCGAGTGGAGAGTCATTACTGACTTCCTGGAGTCCTTTCAGTTGCTGTGAGTGACATCCGCGGTGGGGTGGGCAACATCTAGGAGTCGAGCCCAAGCCTCCGGCCTGCGACGGCTGTGTTGGTTTGCGGGCCGCTCGCGGCGATAGAGACGATTGAGATCGTCGATCCATCGGCGGATTCCGCCGTGGGCCTCGCTTTGCACCAGTCCCCAGTCGAGCACTCCTTAGATCGGGTCCCCTTCACAGCCACCCTTGACGGCGGTACCAGTCGGCCGTCTGCCGCAATCGCTCGGGCAAGGCGGCTGCGACATGAAAGTCGAGGTCGGCTGCGGCCCGCTCGGCCGAACAGACCCACGATCCGGCGGCGATTTCGCGGCCCTTGTCGAGATTCAGGTATTGCGGATGATGTCGGATCCGCGAGACCGCTTGGCCGGTGCAGGCGACCGTCCAGAGCAAGGGCTTGCCAACCGGGATTACAACCAACCGGCGCCGCCCCAGCGCGTTGGCTACCATGCGTCCCAAATCGCCATAAGCGGGCGAGTCCTCGGCCGAGGCGAAATAATAGCCTTCCGGACTGCGCCGACCATTGGCGCCGTGCGGCCGCAATCGCGCTCCGTGTTGGCCGGCAAGGATTAGTAGCTGGACCAGGTCGTCGGCATGGATTACCGAGAAGCGGCGCCCCGCCTGGCTGGGAACCACATGGATGCCGAACCGCTTGATCGAGCGGAACAACGGCAAGCTCAGCCGATCGCCTTCGCCAAGCACGATCGGCGGGCGGACGACGGTAATCGGCACGCGATCGGCGAACGCTTCTGCGGCCCGTTCACCCGCCCGTTTGCTGTGGCCATAGTGCGAGACAGGAGTGGGCCGATCGGTCTCGGTTCGAGGATGCCCATTGCGGACCGGCCCCGCCGCTGCCAGCGATGAGGTGACCACTACGGTGGGCGGACAGGTGCACTCCGCGCAGGCCCGCACGATATTGGCCACCCCCCGTTGATTGACGCGATAGAACCAGCGCCAATCGATGGCCGTCGTGCAGCCTGCCAAGTGGTAGACGATCTCTTGGCCGGCCACTGCCGCCGGTAAGCTGTCCGGGTCGGTCACGTCGCCGTAAAGTAGCCGCACCCCGGCAGCCCGCAGCGTCTCAACCTGCGAAGTCTTGCGAACCAGACATGTGACCTCGTCGCCCCGGCCTACCAAGGCGTTGGTCAGGTGGGCCCCGATGAAGCCACTGGCTCCAGTGACTAAAACCTTGCTCATGGCTGAACGGTACGGGATTCGGCAACCGCCTGGTGAAGGCCCCGCTGCTCCGTGTCGAAGGAATTCTATCATGACCGTGCCAGGCACAAAGCCGCTCCTTCTTTCTTCGTCCGTTTTTTCGATTTCCCCCAGAAAAACGGACTCCGCAGTGGACGTAGGCAAGCGAAATGCGCCCTGGTAAAATGGATAATACCGTACCGCCAAGGCGACGTAGCTTTGACAAGTGCCCGCGCTGCGACCGCAGCGGTTTCCTTGTTGCGCGACGACGCCGAATGCCGGATTCCTTTTCAACGGGACCCCCGTTGGCAACCTTGCATCCGCGAAAGGAGCTTTCAGATGAAGACGATGATGGTCATGGGTGTGGGTCTCAGCTTGTTGCTGGCAACTTGTGTTTGGGCCGCCGACAAACCGGCCGCGGAAGAGGGCTTTGTGAGCCTGTTTAACGGCAAGAACCTCGATGACTGGAAGGTGGGCGCCAATGCCAAGACCTTCTCGGTCCAGGACGGCATGATCGTCGTCCACGGTCGGACCGCCCACCTCTTCTACGAAGGCGACGTGGGCCACCACAGTTTCAAGAACTTCATCCTCAAGGCCGAGGTGATGACCTTCCCCAGGGCCAATTCCGGCATCTACTTCCACACCAAGTTCCAACAGGCCGGCTTTCCCGATTACGGTATTGAATGCCAGGTGGACAACAGCCACAGCGACCCGATCCGCACCGGCAGCCTGTACGGCATCAAGAACATCATCAGCAGGATTCCGGGCGGTCAGCCGGGCAGCAAGATCCCGGTCAAGGACAACGCTTGGTACACCCAGGAAATCAGTTGCGTCGATGGGCACATTGTGGTCCATCTCGACGGCAAAAAGGTGCTTGAGTACCAAGTCCCAGACTCCTCCCAGCAGCACGGTTTCCCGCACAGCAAGCAGATCTGGCTGCCCCGCGGCACCTTCGCGCTGCAAGGCCACGATCCGGGCAGTAAGATCTATTTCAAGAACATCCGCGTCAAAATCCTGCCCGATTGAGCGCCGAGTGATCGAGTTGAACCAGGCGATCGTTGGACCGCGGCAACCGCGGCTGAAGAATGTCCGCCCGCGCAAGCTCAGCGACTACCCGCAGGTGCCGCGCCCATGGCTGGATGTGGCCCAGCGGTTGTCGAGCACCGTGCGGATGGGCCCGCCGATCTGCGACCAGCTCGTGGCCTTCGTCCAGCATGTGTTCACTGAGGAGGAGGCCTCGGTGGCTCGGCACCTGGGGCTTTTTCGCGGCCGCACGGCGGCCAGCGTGGCCCGCGCCGACCACCGCGACTTGGCCCAGACCAGCGTGCTGCTGCAGCGGCTGGCCGCCGAGAAGCACGTCGTCGCCAGCGGCGGGCCGCCCCACCATCGCCGCTATTACCTGCTGCCGGTCGTGCCGGGCATGCTCGAGATGGCCTTGATCGCTTGTCCGCCCGAGGCCTTGTCGCCCTGGCATCGCCGCTTCATCGAGCTGTTTGAGACGCTTTACGAAACCGGCTACCTGGCGGATTACCAGCTCAAGTCCAGCGGGGCCGCCGCCCTGATCCGCGTCATTCCGCTGGGCCAGACCATCGATGCCCATCCGATGGCCCTTCCCTCGGACAAGCTGGAGATCGTGCTCGATCGCTTCGACACTTTCGGCATCGGGCAATGCCAATGCCGTCTGACCATGCAAGCCCTCGGCCGCGGCTGCGGCAAGCCGCTGGGCAACTGTACCATCATGGGGCAGTGGGCCCAGCGCGGCATCGAAGAAGGCTGGCTGCGGCGAGTCTCGAAGCGGGGCGCCTTGGAGATCAAACGCGAGGCCGAGTCCCACGGACTGGTCACCTGGATGATGAACGTGGCCTCCAGCCGCGGGCAATGCTCCTGCTCTTGCTGCGGATGTTGTTGCCATGCCTTGCGGGCGGTGACCGAGTTCAATGCCCCCAGCATGATCGCCCCGCCCCATTTCTTACCGCAACGGGATGCGGCCGCCTGCACCTATTGCGGCAAGTGCGGCCAGGCCTGCCCGCTGAATGCCATCCTCGTCGACCCCAAGCAGAAGACCTATCGGCATCTGCTCGAACGTTGCGTGGGCTGCGGCTTGTGCGTGGTGGCCTGCGACCGGAAGAAGGCCCTCCGCATGGAAGCCGTGCCCGACTACCGCTTGCCCTATCGGAGCTGGTTTTCTTTCATCGCCGGAACGGCGCCCAGCATGCTGCGCACTTCCTGGAAGGTTTGGCGAGAGCGAGGCTAAGGCCGACCTTGTTCGAGGGCGGCCTTGACTCGCTCGGGCGTCATCGGCAGCAGGAATAACCGCACTCCGACGGCGTCGAAAACCGCGTTGGCGATCACCGCCCCCATGGCGACGATCGGCGGTTCGCCGCCGCCTTGGGGCCGGGCGTCCCTTGCGTCGATCAGGACGGTGTCGATCTTCGGCAGCCAGGAAAACTGCGGGAGCTGATAGGTATCGAAGTTGCGGTCCAGGATGTCGCCGCCGTGGAAGCGAATCTCTTCGCCCAGCGTGTAGCCCAAACCCATCGTCAGGCAACCTTCCATCTGGATCTTGGCCCCTTCCGGGTTGATGGCCAATCCCATGTCCTGGACGCAGAGCAGACGCTTCACTTTGACGCGGCCGAGTTCCTTGTCGACGCCGACCTCCGCCATCAGGGTGACATAGGTCCCGGAATCGATAGCGCAGGCGACGCCCAGCCCTTGACCGCTGGCGGCCGGGTGAGGCTTCCAGCCGAACTTTTCCGCCGCTGTTTTCAATACCCGCCGCATCCGTCGGTCTTTCAAGTTCTTCAGGCGGAGCTCGACCGGGTCGATGCCGGCCTTGGCGGCCATCAGGTCGATATGCGATTCGCGGGCATGGGTGTTGCTGTTGGTGCCGGGCCCGCGCCAGGCGCCGGTAGCGAAGGGGTGCGTGCCGGACGCCGAGCGCCAGCCGCTGCCGTGGCTGACGGTGCGATGGTTGGGCACCTCGTAGAACTGCTTGGCTTCCCGCTCTCCGGCGTAGTAGACCTGATAATCCCAGAGCACGATGCGGCCCGCCGCATCGACGCCGGAGCGGACCTTCACAATCGAGGCCGGCCGGAAGGTATCAAAGAAGAACTCTTCCGCCCGGCTCCAGGCCACCTGCACCGGCCGCCCGACGAGCTTCGCCAGCCGGGCCGCCTCGACCGCCTGCTGGTTGAACGTCTTGCCCCCGAAGCCGCCGCCGAGGAAAGGCGTGATGACGCGAACGTTCTCTTTCGGAAATCCGATGGCGCGGGCGACCTCGTCACGGGCCGGAAACGGGTTCTGCGTCGAGGCCCACACGGTCGCCTGCTCTCCTTCGATCTTGGCCACCGCCGCGTGCGGCTCGA
>JAJYGU010000181.1 GCA_021784975.1 Planctomycetota bacterium | reverse complement strand
AGTTGTTGATCGGCATCGACCGCTGCTGGGTGCCGACTTGAGTCACGCGATTGTATTTCCGCGCCGCCGTGACCAGCGCACGCCCTTCGGCGATCGTCAGGCACATCGGCTTCTCGATATACGTGTCCACCCCGGCCTTCATGGCCTGAATAACGATCCAGGCGCGGGCATGGGTGGTGGTCTCGACCATCACGCCGTCCAGCTTTTCCTTCTCGATCATCTTGCGGAAATCATCGTAGACGCCCCACTTAGCCCCGCCCGACAGCTCCTTGACGAAGCCCGCGGCCCGGGGGAGGAAGCAGTCGCAGGCGGCCACTACCTGGAAGGCCTTCACGTCGGCCCCTTCGCGGATTACGCGGGAGCGCCCGCCGCAGCCGATCACGCCGACATGGACTTTCTCGTTCGCACCTGGTTTGCCTGGGGCGCCGAGCACGTGCGAGGGAATCAGGTAGGGCAGCGAGACTCCGGCCGCGGCGGCCGCGGAGCTACTCAAGAAACGTCGCCGGTCGATTCGGGCGTGGTTCATCGGATGGTCTCCCCTTCGGATGTTGGTTATGGTGGGTGGTCTTGCGGCGGGCGAGCGACATCGTCGCCAAGTGGACGGGGCGTGTCCCAATTTTCGCCGCCGAAACCACCGGGCGAGCACCGACCCACGGTTGGTCGCGAAGCATGGTCGGCGTGGTCAGCCGCGAAAATAGGGCTATCCGCTTCTACCGAGCGACCGCTCAGCCTCTAATGTACTCCCGCCGACTGCCGAGTGCAAGTCTGCGGTCCAAAGGGAGGCGAGCCGGTTGCGTCGTGACGCAACTTGGGCATGGTCGATACATTGGGCGGGAAGGTGAAAAAGGCAATCTCCCAGGATGAGATGCAAACCGCGGTAATGCCGGCCGTGTCACGTCACCGAACTCTACGAACGGTTCGCAGGGTTTGACCAGCCACGCCCAATTGAGTTAGACTGAAATCCGGGCGGGCCAATGCACAGTGTACGCGACCGACGATGTAATGCCTTCCGAGTCACGATCTTATCCGTGCCGGTGATATTATTCTTGGCGGACGGCTCCGCATTTGCCGTACCTGCCTTGCCGCCGGCCGACGACCTGTCGATTGTGCCTTTGTTCGATGGCCGCCGGAGCGAGCTGCTCAATACCTGGGGTGGGGCTTGGGGCCTTGGGAACATGCGGGAGATCGGGCTCCAGGGGCCGGCGGCGCCGGGCGGCCCGCGGTCGCTCTATGCCGAGCTTGGCCCAGTCAAGCCGGGCGAGATCCGTTACCTGCAATGCTTCGCCTCCGGCTTCGGCAGAGACCAACGGTATTGCCAGACCCGCGACCTGACTCGCTATCAGCGGCTGTGGTTCTCGCTGAGGAATATGACCCCCGCGGCGATGCGCGGCCGGTTGCAACTCAAAGACTATCGCGATAGCGCCGAGCACCAGGCGACGTATCGTTTTGAGCTTCCGCCCAACGGCGTGCGCCTGGCAACAGGAGTCGCCCTGCCGCCCGGCGATGGCCATTGGACGTTGGCGGGCCAGCCCGACCTGAGCCGAATCCTTACCATCGACGTTGTGTTTGAACCCCGGGAAGCGCTAGCCTCGGGTCGGGTCTGCTTTGACGGGCTCGCCCTGGTGGAGCCAGGCGGCCCGGCCGACATCGCCACCAGCCCGTTGACGGCCCTGGTTGAGCGTCTGACACATCGCCAGTGGGACGCGCTGTGGGCTGCCCGAAGTCGAACGTCCGGCATGATCCCCAACACCTCCTACCAGGCCAGCGACGGCGCGTTGAACACCACTGCCAGCGTGCTATGGATGTTGCCGGCGGCCACGCGGCGCCACTGGGTCGCACCGGAGGCTGCCGACCAGTATGTGAGCTTATTGGTCGCGACCCTCGATCACTTGCTTGATCGGGCCAGGTATCTGCCGCCCCGATTCGTCGACTGGGTGACCTTGCAGCCCTCGCTCTGGCCGGAGGAGTCATCGGTCGACGCGGCCTTTCTGGCGCTGGCGCTCCATCAATACAAATCACTGCCGTCCACCTCCGCCAGGCTGCGGACGGCGATCAATCGGGTGGAGAATCGTTTCGATTTTGCCGCTTTCGCCTGCCCCCGCGGCTGGCGCATGGCCTACCGCTACGCCGCCCCCGCCTGCAAGGCCGGCTTCGTGGCGTGCGTCTACGACGGCTATACCAACGAGGGCAACCTGATCTCGTTGGCGGCCCATCTTTCCCGGCGCCATCACGTGGCCATCGAAACCTATTGGAACACAAGCGTCCATCGCGTGCACGCCGCACTGGCCGGCAACGGGGCCGCTCCGGTGGTCCATTCCTGCCGAGAGTTCCGGGCCCCCTTCGCCCAGGCCCTTTGGAACCTGTTCGTCGATGTCCGCCAGCGGGGCATCGACAGCTACCCGGATGCCTCCTTGGCCACCAATCCCTGGCAGAACTTCGTCGGCTACGAGCAGGAGGCGCTGGGCCGGCTGGCCGCCGAGGGACGACGCTACCTGGCCCAACCCGACGCGGGCAACGACGGAACGCTCACCCACTACCAGCCCTTCAGCCTGTACGATAGTTTCGGGCAAAGCGATCTGTTCATGCCTTGGAGCGCCTCCTTCTGCCTCCTGGCCGGGGCCGACGGCTCCGGCGAGGCGATGCGATTCTTGCTGCGGCACCACCTCCACGGCGCATTCGGCATGGCCGATTCGGCTCGATGGACCACCGGCCAGCCGGAGCCCTATGCAATTACCGCACGCCAGGATTTGTGGAACACCGGCCTGGCGACCATGGCCCTGCTGGAATGGTTGGACGGTCCGGCCCGGTTGAGCCGATCGTTTGCCGGCCTGCCCGAGGTCAGCGCGGCGCTCGATCACGTGTTTCCCAGCCGGGTTGGGAAGAAGTATATCGCCGTTTCCGAAGGGCGAAAGACGAGTTACCGTCGGACCACTGCCACCTTGCCGTGACCGGCGAACCATTGGGGCGCAGGCGTTGAACGATTCGACCGTCGGCAGGGACGGGGCGGACGTCGCCGTCGTGCGATGCTCGTACGGCCACCGACCGGACGCCGGTGCGGCTGGGATCGATGGGCTGGATGGCCTGGGGGATTCGCTCTTGAAGCAATAGTTGGTAGGCCTCGCAGCAGGGATCTTTCAGGAAACGCTTCTGCAGAAGGTTGCCGAGCAAGAGGTTGGCAAAGGCCAGCAACATCATGCCGCTGTGATGGGCCATCACGATCCGGCAGGGAACCGGCTCGCCGTCGGGCAGATGCTCGGGCGTGTAGTCGATCGCGTCGCAAAAGCCGTGCGGGCCCAGACAACCAAGCTGCTCCAGCCGGGCCAGATTGGCAATCGCCTGGTGCGGAACCAGCATGGCCGCCAAGGCCGAAGCATACGGGGCGATCACCAGGTACC
Organism: Planctomycetota bacterium; assembly: GCA_021784975.1. Classification (GTDB taxonomy): domain Bacteria; phylum Planctomycetota; class Planctomycetia; order Pirellulales; family Thermoguttaceae; genus JAJYGU01. The sequence goes on along the minus strand of JAJYGU010000181.1, from coordinate 5,715 downwards.
GGCCGACTCCCGGCTCAAGGGCCAGGCCGGGGACTCCGAACGAGCGGTACTGATACTCTCCCTGCGCGTCACTCAAGCTGCAGCAGCTCTCCGAAATGCCCCAGGGCACGCCGCGGCTGGAGGCGTAACGGATTTGCCGTCCCACCGCGGCCCGGCAACCGGTGTCCAGAAGCGCGGTCCGATACGAGGGCAGAAATAGCCGCGGGAGGAGATATTCAAACATCGATCCCGACCAGCTCACCACCGTGGGCCGACGAACCGCCAACGACACCATTCGCCCCAGGGCAAACCAGTGCTCCTGGGGAAGCTGGCGGTGGCTGACCGCCAGAAAGCTGGTCAGCCGCGCCTCGGAGGCCAGCAGATCGTAACAGGCGTCGTCCTGACGGCACCGGCGGAGGTTGAATCCGATCGACAACAGCTTCCGCGATCGGCGATAGAGGAACTGAAAGTCCATCTCGGCGAACTGGCGGCAATCGTCGATGAGCATGGCGATCTGCCGCAGCCGGCCGCGGGCAGTCTTGGCCGCCTCCTCGGCGGCCCCCCGCAGGACCTCGAACCTCTCCGCAGTCCCGCCACCCCTCGTCCCCTCGCTGCAATCGGCGGAGGATGTCTTCTGCAGGTGCTGGTCGATTCGCGTCACAACCCTTTCGGCCGCCCTGGCCAATTGGCTAAGGCTACAGCCGGCATCCAATCGGGCCAGACAACCGCGGATGGGCGAGGGAAGCTCGGGATCACGCAACCAGACCTGTCGCCAGAAGGTCAATTCCGACAAGTCTCGACGGAGTCCCGCGCATTGCTGGACCAGCGCATCGGCCCAATCCGCCTGGGCGGACGCTTCGGCCGGCACCGCCGCCACCAACTCGGTGGCCCGTTGGTGAATTCGCTCAAGACGCCGACAGGCCGCCCGCATTCCGCCGATCGGCCGGCGGGCACACTCTTGCCGGAGCTTGCCCAACAGGGAATCGAACCGAGCCGCCGAAGGTGAGCCATTGGTCGCGGGCAACGCGGCCAGGACCTCGACCGTATCCTGGATTCCGTGAAGGGCTTGTTCGGAAAGGAGTGGCCGATGCCGTAACTCTTGCAAACCGGCGCGGAGCACGTTCAAGGCTGCCCAAAGGTTGCCGCTATCCACGGTGGAGATATAGCGCGGCTCGATGGGCTGCAACGAGCGGGTGTCGTACCAATTGAAGAGGTGTCCGCGATGGCATTCGAGCCGGCGCATCGTGTCGAAGGTCCACGCCGTCCGCTCCAGCAGTCCGCTCGTCGCGAGATAACCGAGATCGGCGGCGGCCAGGTTAGCCAGCAGGGCCATGCCGATGTTGGTGGGACTGGTGCGGAAATCGACCCCGCGTCCCGCCCGCTGGCTTACGTGGTCTGGCGGCAGCCAATGGCCGGTCCGGCCGACGTAGCGCTCAAAATAGTGCCAGGTGTGCCGCGCCCAGCGCCGGACCTGGCGGCTCTCATTTGCCGTCAGTTCCACCGCCTTCCGGCCGCCCGGTTGTGAAACCCGCCAGGCAATCCACGGTCCCAACGACCACAGCATCAACCATGGGGCGACCGCCGACAAGGCCGCGGGCGCCAAGATCGCCACGGCGATAGCCACCGTCAGGCTGGCGGCCGGACAGGGCCACATGATCCGGTAGTGCGCCCGCCGTCCATATTGGCAATGGGATTCCACCTCACTGGCAGTCGTCCACTCCAACAAGTTCCGCTGCGAAAGTCCCAACCGGTAGAGGGAACGAACGATGGCGTCCAGATTCGACAGCGTGGTGAAGGGCAAGGTGCACCAGGCGAGCCCTTCCGTGCATGCGCTGCGCAGGCACGCCCGGCCTTGGTCCCGAAGATGGAGCCTCCAGGGTTTGCCAGCGGGCTTGCGGAAAAAGCCGAGCCCGGGAGGCAGCAGGGCCGGTCCGGAACCGGTCAACAGCACCAGCAACGTCCAGTAACCGGCCAGCGCCGGGGCCGACAACCAGCCGAGGATCAAGAAGCACCATTGCAACGGCGGCGTCAGGCTTTGTCGCAGGTTGTCGAAGAGCTTCCATCGCGACAGCCAGGAAAGCGGGTTGGCTGCTCGGCCATCGGCAGCGGGAACTTTCGGCAACAGCCAGGAGGCGATTTGCCAATCGCCGCGGATCCAACGGTGCCGCCGGTCCAGGTCGGCCAGCAGGCGCGTCGGCAGCCCTTCGGACAATTCGACATCATTGATAAACCCGCAGCGAGCGAAACAACTCTCAATCAGATCGTGGCTCAAGACCCGGTTGGCCGGAAATCGCCGTTTCAAGGCGGCGTCAAAGCCGCGAACCTCGTAGATCCCCTTGCCGATGTAGCTGGCCTCGGCAAACAGGTCGTGGTACAGGTTGCTGGCGTGGCCGGTATAGGGATCGATTCCCGCTTCACCCGCCAGCAAGCGGCTATACGGGCTGCGCTGGGCGTCGGCGATCATGACGCCCAAGCGCGGTTGCATAATGGCATAGCCTTCGCTCACCCGCCCGGTGCCGGCGTCGTGACGCGGCTGGTTCAAGGGGTGGGCCATCGCGCCGACAAGCTTGTGGGCGACGTCGGGCGGCAGCCCGGTATCCGTATCGAGGGTGATGACGTATCGCACCGAAGCCAGTCCCGGGCGGTCGCCCTCGATCACCGCAAACGCATCTTCGTCGCCGAAGAGCAACCATTGGTTCAAGGCCGTCAGCTTGCCGCGTTTCCGCTCCTCGCCCATCCAAACCCCTTGGGCGGGATTCCAGCGCCGCGGCCGATGAAACAAGTAGAATCCACCCCGGCGGCCGCGGAAATAGCGGCGATTGAGACGGCGAATCTGCCGCCGCGCCAGCGCCACCAGTTCTTGATCGCCGGGCAGCGTCTCCTGCCGGGCATCGACGAGATCGGTCAACAGCGCGAATCCCAGGTTGTCGTCCTGGTTGCCAAGATAACGGAGCTCAAGCTGGTGGACCAGGTCGTGAATCCCCTGTTTGGAAGTCAACATGGTGGGAACGACCACCATCGTGCGGTACTCGGCGGGAATTCCGGTGGAGAAATCGAGCCTCATCGTCGGCCGCGGAGCGACGACCAGAGTACACAGCCAGTTGACCAACTTTATGGCGCAATGCCCAACCAATCCGGCAAGCAGCACCCCCAGCAGCACGCAGACGACGGCTCCGGCCGTCCCCGACGCACCTAAGGCCCATCCTCCGACGATTGAGCCGGAAATGATCGCCAGCCACAGGATGAAGAGGACCGCCACATAGCAGCACAGCGGCCGGCGTGCGGCCGCGCGCATCACGATCTCGCGCCAACCGGGCTGGCAGCCTAGCCGTTCTTCCAGCGCAGCCCGTCCGCCATCTACCAGGTAATAACCGACGTGGCTGCGGACCACCGCCTCGCGATCCGCAGGCGCCAGCGACCGAGGACTCGGAATAATCTCCGCGCCGCCGGCCAGTTCCATCACGGCCTGCGCCACCTCTTGCTCGCTATGATGACTGCGCCGCGCGAGCTTTTGCACGGCCCGGCGGTAGTGGTCGCGGCTGGCCGCGTCCATCCGTGGATAGATGCCCGCCGGATCCTGCCGCAAGATCCCGTCAATCAAGTTGTGCTGCTCGACGAACGTCTTCCAGTCCCACAACGGCAAAGCGCCCAAGCACTTAAGCCGGTTTTGGGTGGCGGTTTTCTCCTCCTTGGCCCGGTCGCGACCTGGAGCTACCGCAAGATCGTCGCCGGCGGGACGTCGGCTCGCCCCGTCCATGTGGTGGACCACGGCCCGCTGGGCCGCCCGGCGAAGCTCTTCCACCAGAGCCAGCCGCAACATGGAAGGAATCGCCCAAAGCTCGTCGAGCGTGAGGTGAGCATCGCTCAGGCGGGCGCGGACGAACTTGCGGAGGCGGGCTTCATCGAGCCTGGTCGGGCAACGCACAAGAAGTTTTTCAGCCAGCTCGTACGCCCGTGGCACCGCCTCGTTTCGCCCATCGCAGGCCAATGGTAAATTCGCCCACTGGCGTTGGGTCAGATCGCAACCTGCGGCCTGAATCTGCTCCTCAATGATGGTGAAGCCGTCCACCAGGCACCGGGCGGTCGCTGAAAGCTGCACTCCGTCGGCAGCCAACCGATCCAGCATCGCGGTGGTTTCTCGCAGCACCTTGGCGTTTTCGCGCAGTCGTCGGCCGAGTTGGTTATCCATAGCAACCATGATTATCCTCCGAAATACAAACTCAGCAGTTGTCGTTGCCGTTTGGGCAGCGCCTGGCGGTCGTCGACGACGTAGTAATTCCCGGCCGGATCCAGCAGCAGCAGACCGCGCGGGCCGAAGGGCTGGCAGCCTTCGCCCGCTTTTTCAAAGCGGAGTTGCTCAATCCCGCGGTCCGTCCGCACGGACACCGCCAATTCCTGCCCCCGGGTCCGAATCTGACGGATCTCTCGCACGCGGCAGAACAGGTGACCGCGAGCCAGCGAACGACGGACGGCGGCCTGGGCCGGGGCGGGCCACTCGCCGAGGCCGCGGATCATGCCCAACTCGGCCTCGGCTCCACCGGCCTGGCGCCACCACAGGCTAATCCAACGGTCGGGGTGACCGGCCGGAAACGCGCCCAGAGCCCACACATTCAAGTGGGCCTGCCCCGCGATTCGCACCGTCAATTTTCCTGCATCGTCGCCCTCGACGGAGGTGACGGCAGGGTCGAGCCAACCCGCTGGGCGCTCGTCTTTGTGGCCCGTTGTGCCAGTCGCATCGATCCCCTTCCAGCAGCCACCTCTGAATACCTCTCGCATGCACTCGCCACCCTCGCGCCCAGGGGAGTTGCGGGTGGCGCCGGTGCCGGAAGCCGTTCCCGCCGAGTCGCCGGGGCTGTTTGACGCGGTGGCGGCGAAGATGCGTTCGACCGCTTCGCGGCCGTCGTCGAGGTGCCCTTGCAGCCTGGCCAACGAGCGATAAAGGCCCTCTTGGGCCAGTAGTTCCTGGGGCGTGCCCTGTTCAATCAGGCGGCCCTGGTCGATGACCAGCAGTCGGTCGGCGTTCCGGAGCGTCGAAAGGCGGTGGGCGATAATCAGGGTAGTCCGCCGTCGCACCTCGCGCCGCAAGGCATCGCAGATCGCCTTTTCCGATTCGGCGTCGACGCTGGCGGTCGCTTCGTCGAGGATCAGGATGGCCGGATCAAACAGCAGCGCCCGCGCAATGGAAATGCGTTGCTTTTCGCCGCCGGAAAGGCCGGTGCCGCCTTCGCCCAGTTGGGTATCATAAGCCAGGGGCATCCGCATAATGAAGTGGTGCGCATCCGCCTGCCGTGCGGCGACGAGAACTCTCTCTGGGCTGGCATGCGGATGACCGTAGGCAATATTGTCCGCCACCGAGCCGCGGAACAGAAACGGCTCCTGGGGCACCATGCCGATCGCGCGGCGAAGCTGCTGCGGGTCGAAGGAGCGCACGTCCATGCCGTCGATCAACACTCGGCCGCGGTCAACCTCGTACAACCGGTTGACCAGGCTCACCAAGGTCGACTTGCCCGACCCGCTCCGCCCGACCACGCCCACCATTTCACAAGGGGCCACCGCAAAGCTGATGTCTTCCAATACGGGCCGGTTCTTGTCGTAGCCAAAGGAGACGTTCTGAAACTCGATGCGGCCGCCGGAGGCTTCGACGGGGGCCGGTGGCTGAACCGGCCGGCTTTCCTCGGCGGTATCCAGCAGGTCGCAAATCCGCCGGCTGACGCTCGCAAAACTGGCCAGCCAACT
>JAJYGU010000256.1 GCA_021784975.1 Planctomycetota bacterium | reverse complement strand
GTCGCCCGCCTGGCTGACCAACATCAACCCGGCCACCGCCAGCAGCAGCGAACCCACGTTTTCCGGCTCGTTGCCGTCGCGCAAGGCCCGCGAACTCAGCGGCACCAGCAGCAGCCCCAGGGCCAGCGCCAGCCAACGGATGCTCCACGCCAGGTTATCGGCCACCAGGGGCCTAGCAGAGGCCATTAGGCCGTGTTGCATCCAGAGGACCGCCCCGGCCGCCAGGATCGCGCAGCCCGCAAACCAACTCCACGCCCGGCGTGCTTCGGAAAACGCTCCGCCCAGATAAATCGCCACCGCGGCGGCGATGAGCACAATCTCGGGCGTCAGCAGGGAGATGGTTTGGGTGGACATGGAGAGCAGAGGTCAGAGGTTGTGGGTCGTGGGGCGTGGAGCGTGGGGCGTGGGGCGTGAGGCGTGACCGGTCCACGTTCCACGCTCCACGGCCCACGCTCCTGCGTCGTGCCGGCCCGCCATTTCGAGCCTGGCGGCGGTGACCGGGGGCAAAAGTTGGTCAAGGGTCGGCGCCATGCGATTGAGGAAGAAACTGGGTTGCAGGCCGATCCAGAGGATGAACACCAGCAAGGGCGACAGGGCCAAGATTTCTCGCAAGGAGAGATCGCGGGCGGGGAGGTGGTGTTGAGCGTATTCGGCGGCGGCATGGTGCGGCTCGCGGAGCGGCCCGAAGAAGACCCGTTGATACATCCAAAGCATGTACCAGGCCCCGAGCACCACTCCGGAAACGCTCAGCACCGCAATCACGCGGAATTGCCAGGCGTCCCTCGTCAGCGCCTCGCCCCATGCCCGCTGGAACATCCCCAACAACAGCAGGAACTCGCCGGCAAAGCCGTTCAAACCGGGCAGGCCGATGCTCGCCAGGGTTAAGACCAGGGCAAAGAAGGCCAGGATCGGCAGCCGGCGGGTCAAGCCGCCGAGATCGGCGATTTGCCGGGTGTGGTAACGTTCGTAAAGCATGCCCACCACGGCGAACAGGCCGCCGGTGGAAAGGCCGTGGTTGACCATTTGCAGCACGCCGCCCTGAGTGCTCAGCCGGTTGGCGGCAAACAGCCCGAGCATGCAGAAGCCCAAATGGCTGACGCTGGAGTAGGCGATCAGCCGCTTGATGTCGCTTTGCGCCAAGGCGACCAGCGCCCCGTAGACGATGCCCGCCAGCGAGATCCATAACATCACCGGCATCAGGGCCGCCGAGGCGTCGGGCAGCATGGGCAGGCTGAAGCGGGCGAAGCCGTAACCGCCGAGCTTCAGCAGGACACCCGCCAGGATGACGCTGCCGGCCGTGGGGGCTTGCACGTGGGCCAAGGGCAGCCAGGTGTGCAACGGAAACAACGGCACTTTGATGGCAAAGCCCGCAAACAGAGCCGCGAAGATCCACATCTGCACGGTGCGATCCATGGGGTGCCACCGCAGCGCCTCGGTCAGCGCCGGGATGGAAAAGGTGAGCCGTCCGTCCGACGCGCCGGCAGGGTGATAAAAGACCCACAAAACGATGGAAATCAGCCCAAGGAACGTAAGCACGCTGCCGGCCAGGGTAAACAGGAAGAACTTGATGGCCGCGTAACGCCGCTGCTCGCTCCCCCAGATGCCAATCAAGAAGAACAAAGGGATCAGGGTGAATTCAAAGAAGACGTAGAAAAGGATGATGTCGCGGGCGACAAACACCCCCATCATGCCGGTTTCCAGGATCAGCAGCAGGCGATAGTAAAGCGTGGTCTGCCGGTCAATGGCCTCCCAGCCGATCAGCACCGCTACCACCATCAGCAGCGCACTCAACCCGAACAGCCACAGGCCGAGGCCGTCGATGGCCACGCTGAAGCAGACGTTGACCGGGGCGCCGCTTCCGCCCAGCCAGGGCAGCTCGGTGGCCGCGAACGGCGCCACTCCGCCGGGAAATGAGAAGACCAGCACGGCGGCGGCGGCCAGCGTGCAGAGCGTCGTGCCCAGCGCGACCCACCGCGCCGTGCGGCGATCGCCTCGCACCAGCACCGCGCCGGCCATCGGCATAAACAAGGTTATCAGCAGCAGGGTTGCCATATCGCTAGTCGCTCGGGTTTCTCAAAACACCAACGCCCCCATCAAAACCAACAGCCCGAGCACCATCGCCAAGGCATAGAACTGGACGAGGCCGTTCTGGGCAGGGCGGAACCCGCCGCCCAGCCATTTGGGCAGGGCGCCGCCTGCATCCACCAGCCCGTCAATCAGCCATTGATCGAACCACGCGCACAGCCGGGCCAGGCCCACCAACGGGGCGATGATCAGGGCTTGGTAGATTTCGTCGAAAAAGAACTTGCCGTAGGAGAGGCTGTACAGCCCGAAGACATTCATCAGCCGGGCCAGCCGGCGGGCTTGCTCGCGGCTGCCTAGGTACAGGACGGCGGCAATCGCCAAGCCGATCACAACCATCACCGTGCTCAAGACGGCCACGCCCCAATGTGCGCCCGCTTCGCCAGCCGGCTCGGCCGCCCGTTGGCCCAGATAGGCCAGCGAAGGGGTGGCGGCCAGGAAGTGCTCGAAGCCGTGCGTCCATTCAAAGTAAGCTCCGAGGCCGAAGGCGCCGCAGGCCAGCAACATCAGCGGGCCGGTCATGGTGATCGGCGACTCGTGGGCGTGATGGCCGGCCTCCGGAGGGATCCGCTCGGGGCCGTAAAACGTGAGGAAGAAGGCCCGAAACGTGTAAACCGCCAACAGCACCACCCCCAACATCACCGAGAGATACAGGCCCTGGTAGACGGCCGCCCCGCCGCCCAGCGATGCCCGCTGGTGCAAGGCCAGCAGGATGGCGTCCTTGCTCCAAAAACCGGCAAACGGGAACACGCCGGCCATTGCCAGGCAGCCGATCAAGAAAGTCCAGTGAGTGATGGGCATGCGGCGGCGCAGGCCGCCAAACTGGCGGGTGTCAATCACGCCGCCCATGGCGTGCATCACGCTGCCGGCCCCGAGAAACAGCAGCGACTTGAAGAAGGCATGGGTCATCAGATGAAACATGCCGGCCACCACGCCTGCCAGCGTGCCCACGCTCAGCCCCACGAACATGTAGCCCAGATGGCTGATGGTGGAATAGGCCAGGATCCGCTTCAGATCGGTCTGGGTGATGGCCGTGATCGCTCCCAAAAGCGCGGTGATGCCGCCGAGCGTGCCCACCACCACCAACGCCGTCTGCGAGGCCGCAAACAAGGGCATGCAGCGGGCGACCATGTAGACGCCGGCAGTGACCATGGTGGCCGCGTGGATCAAGGCACTAACTGGCGTCGGGCCTTCCATGGCGTCCGGCAGCCACACGTGCAAGGGAAACTGGGCGCTCTTGCCGCAGGCCCCAAGCATCAACAGCAAGGCAATCGCGGTGGCCAACCCGCCGCTGGCAAACATCTCCGGATGGGCCAACCGGGTCTGTCCAAGCACGCCGATGCTCGTCTGAATCCAGGTATGGTGGAAATGAATCCAGGTGTCGTGGAAGTCGAGCGTGCCGTAGGTGGTCCACAGCAGGAAGACCCCCAAGGCAAAGCCGAAGTCGCCGATCCGGTTCACCAGAAAGGCCTTCTTGCCCGCCGCGGCCGCCGCCGGCTTCTCGAACCAGAAGCCGATGAGAAGATAGCTGCAAAGCCCCACCAGCTCCCAGAACACGTACAAGAGCACGAAGTTGCTCGAGGCCACCAACATGGTCATCGAGAACACAAAGAGGCTGATGTAGCTGAAGAATCGCCAATAGCCGGGATCGTCGTGCATGTAACCGATCGAGTAGACGGCCACCAGAGTGGAAATGCAGGTGACAATGACCAGCATGGCCGCCGTCAGCGGATCGACCCGCAGGGCGATGTCGATACGGAAGTTGCCCCAGGACGCCGGCTGGTAGGTGTCGGCGGCGTTCTGGTCGGGCCAGGGCATGGCCTGGTCGACCTGCGCCCAACTCCAGAGCGTGTAGACCCGCTCGAAGCCGATGGGCTGGGCGGCTCGGCCTTGCCCTGCTCGATGTTCCGCGGCCGGCGCTGCCGGCTGGTCGATTGCCCGCTGGACCTGAAAGACCAACAACACGCTGGCCAGGAAACTCAGGGCGATGGCGGCGACCGCCGGCAGGTGGCTGCGGGTGCGGAGGAGGCGCGGTCCCAACAGCGCCGTGGTTAGGCTGGCCGCCAGCGGCAACGCCGGAATCAGGATCAAGAGCGTTCTTATGTCAGGCATGGGGCGTCTGCCCTCTAGACTTTGGGCCGATAGTCGATCTTTTCACGGGGGACGTCCGGCTGGATCCCGGCCGGCGTCAGCCGCGGCCAAGGCAGTGGTTGATCGCCGAACTCTTCGGGCAACGGCTCCTCGTGGAACCGCGGCTGGTTGGCTTCGCGCAGCGTCTGCCAGTGGGCCGCGTCCAGCTTGCCGCTGCGGCGGAACAACATGGTGATCATGGCCAGGGCCACCGCCGCCTCGCAAGCGGCCACCGCGATGATGAACAGCACCAGCAGTTGGCCCCCGAAATCGTTGTGGAACCGGCCCCAGGCCACCAGGCTGAGCGACACTCCCTGAAGCATCATTTCCGCCGAAAGAAACATGACGATCAGGTTCCGCCGGCTGACGAAGCCGACTAACCCGATGCCGAACAGCGCGGCCCCCACCAGCAGATAATTGTTCAGCAAGGCAACTTCGTAAGGCATTAGCGTTTCTCTCGGCCAATAATCACGGCCGCCCCAACCAAGGCAACCAGCAGCAAGACGCCGGCCACCTCGATGGCGATCAGGTAGCGGCCGAACAATTCGCCGCCGAGCCGGGCGACGTGGGCGGGGGTGAGGACGTTGGCGGCCAATTGCTGCGAGGTCGGCATGCCCAGCCAGGGATAAAGGGCGCCTTCCGGCGCGAACGTCCGGCCGATGATCATCGACAGCGCGGCCACTACCACCACGCCGGTGGCCGCCGCCAGCATGGCCTCCCAGCTCACCCGGTCGTAGGCCGCCTTGCCTTCCGGTTGGGCGAGCATCAGCACGAACAGGAAGGTGACCAAGATGGCGCCGGCGTAGACCACAGTGGTGGCCACCGCCAGGAACTGGGCGCCGGTGAACAGGAACAGGCCGGCCGTTCCCAGCAACATCTGGCCGAACCAGATCGCGCAGTACACCGGATTGCGGAAGGTGACCGCCGCCACCGCCGAGACGATGGTCACCGCCGCCAGGATGAAGAACACGCTGTTGTCGAGCCAATCGCCAACTCTGGGCATCTGCGAGCCGGCCAAACCCAGAGCCATGGCCATCGCCAGCGCGCCGACGCCGCGTCCGCGAGCCGTGCCGCGGGGCAGCATCAGCCAGAAGGCCAGCCCGCCTAGCAGGGTGGCGAGAATCGGAATGATCGGCAGGTCGTTCAAGGTAGTGTGGCTCTCTACTGGGCGGGGACTGGCTCATTTTTCGGCCGGTCCAGGTGTCCCTTCATTGCTGACCGGAAGGCCGAAAAATGTGCCTGTCCCCTTGGTCATTGGTTCAGCGTCTTTGGTCTGGTCGAAAACGCTCAAGAGCTTGGCCTTGTCGAAGACCATCTCTTCGCGGCTCTTGCCGCTTAAGTCGTAGAGGCTGGTCAGCTCGATGGCTTGCACCGGGCAGGCCTCTTCACACATCCCGCAGAAAATACACCGCAGCTCGTCGATGGTAAAGCTTTGCGGATACTTCTGCCGGTCCGGCCAGGGGCTCTCGGCGGGCACGATGTCGATGCAGTGGGCCGGACAAGCGGTAGCGCACAGGAAGCAGGCGACGCACTTCACTCGCCCTTGCGCATCGCGGTTCAACCGGTGCACGCCGCGATAAATCAGCGGGTCGGGGACCACGTGCCGCTGCTCCGGGGATTGGACGGTGGTCTTGCGGCTCAACAGGTGCCGCAGCGTGGTCCGCAGGCCTTGCAGGAACAGCATCAGGTAGGACCGCCCGGCCATCCCCAATTCCGGTTCGCGCACCCAGGCGATCTTTTTGCCGGCTGCCGCCGGGCCCTTCGCCGCGGACTCGCCGGTCGGCGGAAGGTCGTGAGGATTTTGGCGGGTGTTGGGATCGTTGGCGGTCATGACTGTGCCTCCCAATCGGCTGGGATTGCCTCAGCCGGCCGCAGATGCCGCGGCCGGTTGCCGCCGGCGGTCGGGTCGAGCAGGCTGACGACGAGCCACGACGCCAGTAGTGCAAACCAGCCCGCCGCCATCATCGCCCACTCCGCCGAGACTCCCATCCATCGGGCCAGCGGCATCCCAAACTCGTTGCAGGTGGCGACCACGATCAGGTTGACCAGCCCCAGCGGGATCATCACCTTCCAGGCGATGTCCATCAACTGGTCGTAGCGGAAGCGCGGCCAACTCCAACGGCAGAGCATGAAGAACAGGATCATGCCCATCACCTTGGCCAGCAACACGATCACTCGCAGCAAGGCGATCGGCCAGGTCACTACCTCGCCGGCGCCGGTGAGGCCCCAAAGGTGCCAGCCGCCCAGAAAGAGGATGACCAAGAGAAAGGCGGCCGTCACCATGTGCAGAAACTCGGCCACCAGGTACATCATCAGTTTGATGCCCAAATATTCGGTGTGATACCCGCCGACCAGCTCTTGTTCCGCCTCGGGCAGGTCGAACGGCAGCCGGGCGGCCTCGGCAAACGAGGCCACGCAAAACACCAGAAACCCGAGCGGCTGGGTCAGGATGTTCCAGACGCCGGTGCGGGCCTGTTCGCCGATGATCGCGTCCAGCCGCAGCGAGCCGGAAGCCAACAACACCCCGACGATGCCCAGCCCCAGCGGCAGCTCATAGGAAACCAACTGGGCCGAGCTCCGCAGGCCGCCCAAGAAGCTGTACTTGTTGTTGCTGGCCCAACCGCCCAGGACCACCCCGTAAACGGCTATGCTCCCCAAGGCGAACATGTAGATTATGCCCACGTCCAGCCCGGGGGCTACCATCAACCGGATCGGCTCCTTGATGCCCCAGGAAGCGGGGAAGATGTCGGGCGGAATCACGCTGCCAAAGGGAACCACTGCAAAGGCCGCCATGGCCGTGATGAACATGATCAGCGGAGCCAGCAGAAACAGCGCCTTATCGACATGCTCCTGGGTGAACTCCGCCTTGCAAAGGAACTTTACCCCGTCGGCGATCGGCTGGCCCAGCCCGAACAAGCGGATCTTGGTCAGCGGAATCCCCACCCGGTTCGGGCCGAGGCGGTCCTGCATCCAAGCCGCCATCCACCGTTCGACCAACACCAGATAGGCGGCGGCGGTCATCAGCCCGCCGATCACCACGGCGATCTTCAGCAGGGGCTCGAGGAGAAGGAGGAGAAGGTGCATGGGGTCGGGGGTCAGGGGTTGAGAATCCGGGGCGTTGGTCGTGTCCGCTTTTGGCTTTCGACTTTCGGCTTTCGGCTGCAAAGGTTCTTAAGCTAGCAAATTCACTTTCAAATCCAAGCCGTTTGCCGGGATGGGGCCGGTGGCTGCGGAAAAATACGGGACCTCGCGGGCCACCTCTTGCAACACGCTGGCCGCATTGAAAAGGCCCGAGCCGCCCAACATCTCCCAGTATAAGCTCCCTTCGCTGCGTACGCCTGCCGGCGGCCGAATCGCCCAGGCGACACTCTGCAAACGGTCGCCGCGGTTCACGTAGGAGCCGTTGCGTTCGGCAAAGGCCGCGCCGGGCAGCACATAGTGGGCCCGCTCGCAAAGTGGCGAGGGAAACAGGTCCTGCACCACCAGCAGCTTCAGCCGCGCGAACCGCTCGGCGGTGGCCGCATCGATCCACTCCCGCCGGTACCCGCCCGACAACCACGCCGCTTGCACCTCGCCGCGATCCAGGACTGGAAGCAGTTCGTCGAACGGCATCACCCGATGGGCGAAATGGGCGATGACCGCTTCCACCCCGCGGCGATTCGGACACTTTTCGGCGCAGATCGTGAATCCCTTGGGAAATTGCTCATCCTCGCCCACCTCCGGCACCGGCCCCAAGACCAACAGGGCTTGGCGGTCGATGCCGCGGATGAACTTGCACAACAGGTAGGCCTCTTCCACCGTCAGGAACGGCGAAACCACCGCCGCCAGCCGCCCCGCCTGCTGCAGCACCTGCCGCAACTGGCCGGCCAGGCCGGTCCAATCTACGTTACACCAGCTTTGGCCGTCGCGCCGTCGCGGCTGCGTCAAGCGGTCGGGATTATGAACATGGGGATAATCGTAGCGGCCGTCGTTGCAGATCCACCACTGGTTGACCGACGGGTTCTCGCGGGGCCGGATGCGGTAGATGCGGTCCTGGTTCTCGTCGATCCAGGTGGAGCAGCCGGTGGCGCAGCCCGTGCAGATCCCGGCGTGCTGCCGCATGAACCATACCCGCTGCCGATAGAGGAATTCCTTGTCGCCCATGGCTCCGACCGGGCACAGATCGACCACGTTACCGGAGAGTTTATTGTGCAAGGGATAGCCGGCAAAGACGTTGATCTCTTCACCCGCCCCGCGGCCGGTGACCATCAACTCGCGGGTGCCGCTGATTTCGGCGGTGAAGCGAACGCAGCGGCTGCACATCACGCAGCGGTCCACAAACAGGGTGATGTCGCCAAGATCGCGGCGGCTGCTGCTGAAAGGGCGAATGTCGGCCCGGCGATCGCCCTGGCCGTAGCGGAAATGATAATCCTGCAACTTGCACTCGCCCGCCTTGTCGCAGATCGGGCAGTCGATCGGATGCCGCAGCAACAGGTCTTCCTCGACCATCGCTCGGGCGCGGGCAACCTTCTCGCTGTTGGTTACCAACACCATCCGGTCGCCCACCACGATATTGCAGGCCGGGGTGAGCTTCGACTGCATGGAGATCTTGCCGGTCTTCGCGTCGCGGGCCCCGACCTCCACCAGACACATGCGGCAACTGCCGGCCACCGACAAGCCCGGGTGCCAGCAATAGTGAGGAATCTGGATGCCAGCCAGCCGGGCAGCCTCAATGCCGTTTAGCGGCCGGCCGGCGGGAATCTCGATCTCTCGGTTGTCGATGAGGACAGTGGGCATGGGGACAGTTGTCAGAGGTCAGAGATCAGGGATCAGGGGTCCAGTGTTGGGTTTCCAAGAGTTGCTCCCCTCTCCCGCACGCGGGAGAGGGGCCGGGGGTGAGGGCGGGTTGCTTATGCCTTTCAAT
>JAJYGU010000216.1 GCA_021784975.1 Planctomycetota bacterium | reverse complement strand
TTCCGATCTGCGCAGGGCGGTGATCACCACGCTGGCCCAAAACTGCCTGCCGTCCTTCCGCACCCGCCAGCCTTCGTCCTCGAACCGACCGTCACGGACGGCGGCCTTGAGCTCCTGTTCCGGCAGGCCGCGCTGAACGGCCTCGGAAGGGTAGAAGCACGCGAAATGCTTGCCAAGGATCTCGTCCTGATGGTAGCCCTTGATCCGCTCAGCGCCTGGGTTCCAACTGGCGACGTGGCCGGTGGGATCGAGCATCACAATGGCGTAGTCCCGGACGCTATCCACAAACAGGCGAAAACTATCGTCGGTGCCCAGCCCGCCGATGGGCGAAGTCGGCGAAGGACGGGGTTGTTCTGGCATGAGATGCTCCGTTCCGTTGATACGCGGTTTCCGGCAGACCGGTCACGGGAGCCCCTGCCGAAACTGCGGATGTTAGTCTAGTATACCCATCGGCCTGGATGTTGGCCAGCAGGCAGGTGGTCAGAGGGCCCATTCCCGTTTGTGCCCCCGCATGGTTCCGCGGACCATGGGGACAGGCACCGTTTTCGCCGACGGCGATTCCTGGCAGTGTTGCGTCGAGGGCGGGAAACACGGAGCCAGTCCCCGGCCGCAACCGCGCAGAAGCGGGCCGGTTCAAGAGCCGCCCACCGCCCGCTCCAACTCAGCCAGACGCCGGTGGTAGTCGGCGACCGCCTGAAAATACATCTCGCGCTGGGCGTTCAGTTGGCGTTCCGTATCCAGCAGGCGCAAGAAGTCGAGCGTGCCGGTGGTGTAGTTGGCCTGGGCCGATTCAAGGCTTCGTTGGGCAGCCGGCAAAATCGTGTCCTCGTACAGGTGGACGATTCGCCCACTCTGTCTGGCCCGGTCGAGCCCGGATTGGACCTGGTAACGTACCTGATCGAGCAGGCTCTGATACTCTGCCCGCCGTTGGGCGATCCGATCCGACGCCTCCCGCACCGCCGCCGAACGGCGAGAAGCACGGATGGGGATGTTGACGTCCATACCAACCGCAGGGCGCATATTCTCCGGCATGAAGCCGTTGTACGTGCCGACCAGGTTCAAATCCGGATAGTATTCCTTGCGAGCCAGCTCAAGACTGGCTTCCTCGGCGTGGATGCGGGCCTGGGCGGCGAAGAGATCGGGTCGCGATCGGGCGGCCGCCTGCTGAAGCGCTTCGGCGGTCGGCAGTGAATTGGGAACCGCCACTTTGGCCGGCGGCGGCGGCACCGGTAAGTCGGCGCCTCGATGGAGCAACGTGTTGATCCGCGCCATGGCCACCTGTTGGTCGCGGACCAGCTCCGCCCGACGGCTCTCCAGGGTCGCCAGCTCCACCTCCGCCTGAAGAACGTCCTGTTGGATGGCCTGATTCACCTGGTACTTGGCGCGGGCAATCTCGCGAAAGCGGGCTACGATTGCACGCGTGGAGGCATTGACCTCCAGGAGCCGCCAGGCGAGGTAGTCGTCGTAGAAGGCGATGCGGGCCGCTTCCGCCAATCGCAGTCGGGTGTCGCCGAGGTCGCCTTTGCTGGCGTCGGCCTCGGCCGAGGCCATGCATCCGCGCAGGGGCCGCTTGCCTGCCCAAGGAATCCTCTGCGAGGCCTGCACCATCCAGCCGCCGCCATTGTCGGCCCCCAGCCCGTTGCCCGGGGTAATCGCGTAGCTCAACATTGGATCATCCAACGAGACCGCCTGGGGGTAACGCTCGGCCGCCGCCCGCCAGGCAGCCGAAGCCGCTTGGAGTGACGGATTGCGGATCTGGACCTCGGCTACCAACCGCTCCACCGACAATTCATTCTGTCCGTAGAACGGGTCGCTGGCGTCGCCGGGAAGATAGCTCGAACGATCGGCGACGGCACCCAAGGCGGGTCGGTCGAGCGCGGGCTGAGGGCCAACCGCTAACGGCTGCCCGCGCGCGCTCGGCGACCACACACATCCCGCAAGCAGGACAAGGCCAACAAGGATTGCGCAATGATTGGGTCTTGCGGGCTGTGCCATTGCTACCGCCTCTGAGGGCGCTTGTCGCGGCGGGTACTTTTGCCCGACTGTCACATCCGGTACCGACCGCGCCTCCTCTGAGCGAATCGTCCCCATAAGACCGACACGTCCAGACATTTCGCCATTCCCGTCACGACCACGAGAACTGGTACAGATCGCCCAGCTTAACAAGAGCAACGCCCGCCAAGGATCTCCTCCAGGCGGTAGCCCTTGACGGCGACCGTAAACAGCAGCGCCGTAAGACTAGCTCCCTGGGTGCCCCCCGCGCAGCAACCGCCGCACCTCCCAGTACTTGTACAGGTAGAATACGACCGGGTAGATCAGCAGCTCCATGGCGAAACTGGTTACCAGGCCGCCGATCATCGGGGCGGCCAGGCGTTTCATGGTGTCGGCCCCGGTCTCTGCGCCGATCATCATGGGCATAAGGCCCAAGAACAGGGCCATGACGGTCATGGTCTTCGGGCGGATGCGCTTCACGGCGCCCTCGTGGATCGCCATTTCGAGATCGTGCAGACTCCGCATCCTTCCCTCACGGACGAACTTGTTGTAGGCCACGTCGAGGTATAGGAGCATCACTGCGCCGGTCTCGGCGTCCACGCCGGCCAGGGCGATCAGGCCCACCCAGACCGCCAGGCTCATATTGTAGCCCAGCAAGTAGAGGAACCAGATCGCCCCCACCAGGCTAAACGGCACGGCCATGAGGATCACCACGGTGCGGAAGATGCTATGCGTGGCGATGTACAAGAGAAAAACGATGATCACCAGCGTGATCGGCACCACCAGCATGAGGCGCCGGTTGGCCTGTTGCATATATTCATATTGGCCGCTCCAAGTCACGTTGTAGCCGGCGGGGAAATCCGGCTGATTGACGACTCTCTCTTGAACCAGTTGTTGTGCCCGGCGGACATAGCCGCCGATGTCGCTGGTGGCCACGTCCACGTAGATCCAGGCGTTGGGCCGGGCCTGTTCGCTACGGATCACCGGTGGGCCGGGGCGGACCACAAGGTCGGCCACCTGTTCGATGGGAACCTGGGCCCCACCGGGCGCGGCGATCAAGGTCCGCTTGATCTTCGTCAGATCGTCGCGAAGCTCGCGGGGGTAGCGGAGGTTCACCGGATAACGCTCCAGCCCTTCCACGGTAGTCGTCACGTTCATGCCGCCCAGGGCGGCGAGGATCACCTCCTGCACGTCCTGGACATTCATCCCGTAGCGGGCGGCCTCGGCCCGCTTGACCTGGAAATCGACGTAGTAGCCGCCCACGGTCTTTTCGGAATACACGCTCACCGTGTCGGGCAGGGTCCGCACCTGGCTGGCGACCTTCTCCGCCAGTTTGGCCAGCGTGGGCAAGTCCTGGCCGGCGATCTTGATGCCCACCGGCGTCTTGATGCCGGTGGTGAGCATGTCGATCCGCGTCTTGATGGGCATGGTCCAGGCATTGCTCACGCCGGGGAGTTTCACCACGTCGTCCAGCCCCGGCACATGCAGTCCACCGGACTCGTTCCACCCATAGATCAACTCGTGATCGGTGATGGTCCGCCTTTCGGGCCAAAAGTAAGCCAGCGGTGCTTTGAGCCAACCCGGCAACCCCGAAAACCAGCGTGTGACTTCACGGGTCCGCCATTGCGACTTGTCCTGTTTCAGGGCGATGGCCGTCTCAAACATGCTCGGCGGGGCGGGATCGGTGGAAGTCTCTGCCCGGCCCGCCTTGCCGAAGACGTGATCGACCTCGGGAAAGGTCTTGATAAGCGCATCCGTCTGTTGCAATAGTTCGCGGGCCTTGCCGATGGAGATCGAGGGGTCGGTGGTCGGCATGTACAACAGATCGCCCTCTTCCAACGGCGGCATGAATTCGCTGCCAAGACGCGAGTAGGGCCAGAGGGCCACCAGCACCAGCGCGACGGCCACCAGCGGGGTCAGCAGCCGGCCCCGCATGGCCAGCCAGAAGGGCGGCTCGTAGAGCCGGATCAGCACGCGGCTGATCGGGTTCCGCTCCTCGTGGGGAATCTTGCCCCGCACGAAAAAATCCATGAGCACCGGAATAATCGTAATCGAGATGAGCGCCGCCGCCGCAATAGCGAAGGTCTTGGTGTAGGCCAGCGGCTTGAAGAGCCTTCCCGACTGCCCGCTGAGCGCGAAGATCGGCAGGAAACTGACCACGATAATCAAGAGCGAGAAGAACAGTTGCGGGCCGACCTCGCCGCAGGCCTCGATGACGATCTGCGAGTGCGTTCGTGTGCCATGATCTTCCTCCAAGTGCTTATGCGTGTTCTCAATGAGAATGATCGCGGAATCGACCATCACGCCGATCGCCAACGCGATGCCGCCGAGGCTCATGATATTGGCGTTAATGCCCAACAGGTCCATGAGGATTACGCTGGCCAGCACCCCGGTGGGCAAGACGAAGATCGCCACCAGCGAGCTGCGGAAATGGAGGAGGAAGACGATAATCACCAGGGCAACGACCGTCATTTCCTCCAGCAACTTGTGTTTGAGGGTGTCCACCGCCCGCCCGATCAGAGCCGAGCGGTCGTATTCGGTTTTGATGTCCACGCCGGGAGGCAGCCCAGCCCGCAGTTGTTCGAGCTTCGCCTTGACGTTGCGGATCACGCGGTCGGCGTTCTCCCCGAATCGCATGACCACCACGCCGCCCACCGTCTCTCCCTGGCCGTCCGAGTCGGCCAGGCCGCGGCGCAGCTCCGGTCCGAGATGGATGTCGGCCACGTCGCGGAGGTAGATCGGCGCGCCCTGGGACGTGGTCCCCAGCGAGACATTGCCGAGGTCGCGGATGGCCCGTTGGCTCGTTTCGGCGTCGCTGGTGCCGCCGCCGAGATATCCCAGGCCGCGGACCATGTACTCGTTCTCGGCCATCTCCATCACTCGGCCGCCCACGTCGCTATTGGAGCGCTCGATCGCCTGGCGGACCTTTTGGATCGGCAGATTGAAGGCCAGCAGTCGGTTCGGATCGACTTCCACCTGGTACTGCTTCACGTAGCCGCCCAGGCTGGCCACCTCGGAGACGCCCGGCACCGTGATCACCTCGTAACGGAGATACCAGTCCTCGATAGTCCGCAGCTTAGCCAGGTCGTATTCGCCGCGGACCAGGGGCTTTCCCGAGAGCGGGCACTTGCCCGGCGCAGAGAAGGTTCGTACCAGCACCAGCCGGGCCTGGTCCGATTGCGGGGCGTTGCTTGGCGACGCGTACCAGCGGTCCGTCTGTGGGTCGTGATAAAGGCCCTTGGGATGATCGGGACCATAGTAGCCGGTCCGCAACGAATACTCGTAAACCCAACCGACTCCGGTGGCGTCCGGCCCCAGCCGCGGCGTGAGGCCCCGCGGCAACTGGTTGGCGACCTGGCTGAGATACTCCAACACCCGGCTGCGGGCCCAGTACAAATCGGTGCCGTCCTCGAAGATGATGTAGATGAACGAGTAGCCGAACATCGAGTATCCGCGGACCACCTTGGCGTAGGGCACGGCCAGCATGGTGGTGGTCAGCGGGTAGGTCACCTGGTCTTCGACGACGCGGGGCGCCTGGCCGGGGTACTCGGTGAAGATAATCACCTGCACGTCGCTCAAATCGGGGATCGCGTCGAGGCGGATCGTGGAGACCGCGTACACCCCGCCGAGGACCACGACGGCCGTCAGAAGGAACATCAGGAACTTGTTGTTCACCGAGAACGCGATGATCTTGGCGATCATGGGCCCTTGCGTCCTTTCGTGAACATGGCCAGATTGGCCCGTTTCACCTTGCGTTCGCTGTCGAGCAGGAACTGCCCGTTGACCACCACGCGGTCCCCATCCTTGAGTCCGGCGAGGACTTCCACCTTGCCGCCTTCCAGGTCTTCGCCCAAGATGGTTTCACGGGCCTCAAACTTGCCAGGCTTCACCTGAAGGTACGCGAAGCCTACCCGGTGACGACCAGCGCCGACCACCGCTTCGCGGCGGTGCCCGGTCGGTGCCCGGCCTTGCCACGTCTTCGCTCCGCCGGTGTAGATAATTGCGTCCAGGGGCACGGCCCTTCGTTGGCCGCTTTGCGTGGCAATCTCCACGTTGCCGTACATCTCGGGCTTCAACTGAAGTTGTGGATTGGCAAACTCCAGCCGCACGCGGATTTGCCGGGTCTGCGGATCAACGTCGGGATAGATGTAGATCACCTTTCCCTCGAAAACCTGGCCGGGACGGTAGGGGAGCGTCAACGTCGCCGCTTGCCCAACGCTCAGCCAGGCGAGTTGGTATTCATACACGTACACGTAGACCCACACCCTGGACAGGTCGGCAATGCGAAAAAATCGCGTTCCCGGCTTCATGTACATACCCTCGAAGGCGTGTTTCTCAGTGACCCAGCCGCTAAATGCTGAACGAAAAGTAACACTCTTCTTGGCATGGCCCGCCCGCCGAATCGCCTCGATCTCATCCTCGGGCACGTCCCAGTAGCGGAGCTTATCATAGGCGTTGAACACGTCTTGCGGGCGAGCCGCTCCACCCGGCTGAGGCAGCCGCGATTGGATCAGGTATTCATCTTCGGCGCTGACCAAATCGGGCGAGTAGATGCTGAACATCGGCTCGCCTTTTCTTACCTGCTGGCCCACGTAGTTGACGAAGAGTTTTTCGATCCAGCCGCCGATCTTCAGCGTCACGTCGCCCAAAAGCGGCTCGGCGTAGTCCACGCGACCCACGCTGCGGACGACTCGCTGCGCTTTAGTGGTGGCAACAGTCGCCAAGCGCAGGCCGATATTCTCCATCTGCACCGGGCTGAGATTCAAGAACCGTTCTTGCGACAACTCATCGACGTACACGGGCACCAGCGCCATGCCCATCGGGTCAACGCCCGGCTTGGGCGAAACGAAGTTGGGGATCATCGACGATTTCCAGAAGGCGATTTTGCGGCCGGACTGGGTCCCGGTCGCCCCCTTGCCAGCCTCACTGGGCTTTCCGCCTATCCCTCCGATTGCTCGGCGTAAGCCGATCCCGATGCCAAGTCCCAGGGCGAGCAAGAGAGCGACGAAGACGATGCGCAGCCCTACTCGTTCAACCCAGCGAAGCCTAACCCTTCCCGCCGAGCGTCTCGACCCGCGCTGACTCATTGCCGTTCCCCTTTCATGCCGGGCATGGAGTGATCGTGTTCCTCTTCCGGCCTGGGTTGCTTCTGATCCATCCCCGGCATGGGCTTCTTGTGGTTCCTGCCTGGCATCGGCGGGTTGTGTTCCATCTCAGGCATTTTCATGGTAGGCATTTCCATGCCCGGCATCGCCATCCCCGGCATTTCCATTTTCGGCATCCGCTTCATCCAATCCGGGGCCGGGCCGAAGCGGCGGTTGACCGCTCGCAGCCGGCTTTCGCTGTCCATCAGAAAACTGGGCGAGGCAACGATCTGTTGCCCTTCCCTCAGCCCGGTAAGAATGTGCATCATGCCGCCGTCAAGTTCCATTCCGGTGGCTACCTGTCGCGCATGCAACTTGTTTCCCGGCTCTGACAGGTAGACCAGCGACCGCACGCCGGTTTGCAAGATGGCCGTCCGCGGAATTTTGATTCCCATGCCCATCCGGTGCGGTTCCAGCACCACGCTGGCATACATCCCTGGCTTCAGCAACAGGTGGGGATTGTCGAATTCCAGCCGGACCTTGGCAGCGCGGCTCTTCGGGTCGAGGAATGGGTAGATATAGATCACCTTTCCGTGGAACTCGCGGTCGCGGAGATTGGCCAGGCGAAGCGTAGCCTTCTGCCCTTCAAACGTGCAATGGATTTGATTCTGGTAGGCGAAGACGTAGACCCAGACTTTGGAGAGATCCGCGATGCGGTAGAGCAACTGCCCGGCCTGCATGTACTTGCCGGCAAAGGCGTGCTTCGCGATCACGACGCCTTCAAAAGGCGAAGAGAACGTCAGCGTCTTTCTGGTCTTGCCGGTGCGCGCTAGTGCGTCGATCTGCTGGTCGGTAATGTCCCAGAACCGCAGCCGCTGCCGCGTGCCGCGGACGTTTTGCCGGGCGCTTGCGATCACGGAGGCATCATTGGTCTGACGGGCCTGCTGCAACGCCTGCAAGCTGATAAGGAAATCCTGCTGGGTGGACACCAGATCGGGCGAGTAAAGGTCGAACATCGGATCGCCCTTGTGGACCGGCTGCCCCTCGTAATCGACGTAGAGCTTTTCCAGCCAGCCGCCCGTCTTCAGCGTCACGTCGCCTACCAAGGGTTCCACATAGTCGATGGTTCCGATCGTATGGATGGTCCGCACCAGCGGGCCTTTTTCCACCGGCACGGTGGCATAATCCTTCTCAGTCACCACGGGGTCGATTGCGACCGGCTTCGGCAGTTTCATCGCAGCCGCGCGAGGGATGGGCGCGAAGCGGCCGAGCGCGGCTACGATCCGGCCTTTCCCGACAAATCCGCCGACAATCGCCGACAGAAGAACCACGCCATACAGCAACCGCAGCGTCCATCGGCGGGGAGGGACGTTTTCAGCGGCCGGCGCGACATGTTCGGAGTCGGCTGCGTCGCGTCGGTTGCTTGGCTGGCCACTAGAATCCGCCACGGACCACCTCTAAGATGGGGGCGTCTCAATTATAGCCGCTGACGGGGTCTCCGCCGTCGCCGTTGGCTCCGGGTTAAACCATGCGGCGGCCTGGCGCTATCGTTTCGTGGCCACCTTGAGCGTCTCCTGAATGGTCTTGAGGAACTGGGCCTCTTCGACGGGCTTTTCCAGGTAGGCCTCGGGATGCGGCACGTTTTCCGGCTCGAGCAGAGAGTGGATCAGGTTGGCCATGTCCTGGTCTTCGTGGGTCAAGCCGGTGACCACCACCACCGGCACGTCGCGAAGCTCGGGGTCCTTCTTCAAGGCCCGATAGAAGTGTACTCCGGACTGCCGCGGCATTTTCATGTCCAGGGTGATGATGGCGGGGCGATGTCGGCGGACCTCTTCCAGCGCGTCCTCACCGTTGCAGGCGGTGGCCACCGCGTAGCCGGCTTTGACCAGCATCGATCGCAAGAGGTTGGCAAAATCGGGCTCATCATCGACAACCAACACGTGTTTAGGCGCCGAGGCCACACTGCTCATGGGCATGCTCCTTGACTAGGTTTTGTCGGGAAACTGGTATTTTCTTGTTCTGAGGATTTGTGGACAATGATGCCTCGACCC
>JAJYGU010000011.1 GCA_021784975.1 Planctomycetota bacterium | reverse complement strand
TGGCCGAAGTCCTCTGCCGCGATCTGCTGGCCAAGCGGCTCGGCTGCGGGTTGGACGAACTGGAAGACCGCGGGGTGATCGTGATGTCGGCGGGCATCGCCGCTATGAGCGGCGGACGGGCGGCCCTGGAGGCCATTGAAATCATCAAGGAGCACGGCCTGGACCTCAGCGGACATGAGACTCAGCCGGTCACCGAGCGGCTGGTGCGGCATGCCGACGTGATCTTCACCATGAGCCAGGCCCACCGCGAGGCGATTGTGGCCCAATGGCCTTCGACGGCCGAGCGGACGCGGCTGTTGGCCGCCGACGGCCGCGACATCAGCGACCCGGTGGGCGGCTCGCTGGAGCGCTATCGCCGCTGCCTGGCGGACATCGCGGCGGAAATGCAACGCCGCTTGACAGAACTGGAACTTTAGCCCGGAGCGAGCAACATGCGAATCGCCGTTGGCACCGATCATCGTGGCTTCGAGATCCGCGGCCGAGTGGTCGAATTGGTCCAGAGGCTGGGCCATGAAGCGATCGACCTCGGCACCTTCTCGCCGGACTCGGTGGACTA
Source organism: Planctomycetota bacterium (assembly GCA_021784975.1). Taxonomy (GTDB): domain Bacteria; phylum Planctomycetota; class Planctomycetia; order Pirellulales; family Thermoguttaceae; genus JAJYGU01. The sequence goes on along the minus strand of JAJYGU010000011.1, from coordinate 8,597 downwards.
CCCGGATATCGCTGCCGCGGTGGCCTGGAAGGTGAGCCGCGGCGAAGTGGACCGCGGAATCCTGATCTGCGGCACGGGTTTGGGGATGTGCATCGCGGCCAACAAGGTGCCGGGCGTGCGGGCCGCCCCTTGCCACGACGACATCACCGCCGAGATGAGCCGCCGCCACAACGATTCCAATGTGCTCTGCTTCTCGGCCGATCTGCTCGGCGAGCGCTTGATCGATCGGATGATCGAGTTGTGGCTGAACACCCCTTTCGAAGGCGGCCGACACGCTCGCCGCGTCAACAAGATCACCGAACTGGAGCACCAGGTCGAGCAGGAGCAACACGGCGGATCGTCGACGCCCGCGGCTGGCCCTTGAGCCGCCCACGCGGGCGAGGCCGAGGGGGACCGTCCCATTTTCGCGGCGAATCGGGCTACTTCACCAATGCGGTGCTCTCCGCCGCGAACATCGGGCCAGTCCCCTGGCGGCGGCGACCGTTCGGGCTGTGTCGGATTTGCCGGGCGCTTTGGGGCAAAGGATGCGTTGGTAGCGGCACGGCCGGCAAAAAAAGATTCAAGAAATTGCCGCCGGGCGATTGCGACCCTTGGAGAAATCGCCGCCGTTGAGTAGACTCAAGAACTGAGGCATCTCTGAAGGCAGCCGGGAAAAGCCCATGCACGAACCGCGTCATCCTCAGTCCGACGAAGTCGAGCAACTGCTCCGCAACGCCGAGCTCCGCGACGAGCTGGAGCGGTACTTTGACGAGTCGATCAGCCGGGTGAACGTGCAGCATTTTTCCCTGGCGGCCGAGAACGATTTTTTGGCGGCCATGCTGGCCTGGGAGCAGGCCCCGGTGCTGCCGATCTACCGCTGGTTCGAGCCCGAACTTCGCCCGCCGCGGCCCGAATCCCTTGGCCACCAGGGCTTGCACAAAATCCTTTGGGAGGTGATCCGCAAGCTCTATCAGAAGCGGATCGTGCTGGACTTCACCGATCACCTCGACGACCGCGAGCTGTACTGCCTGATCTTCCGCGACATCCTCCCGGCCCGCGAGAAAAAGATCGACTGGCCTAACAACTATCTGCATTGGGACTGCACCGGCGCCAATTGCGACCCGGAGACCTGGCTCCGCTACTACGCCAGCGACGAGGAGCGGGAGGACTGGGCGGCCACCTACGATCAACCCCTGCCGGCCAAGGAGCCGTTGCCCTATCCGCGTTCGTTGCCCCGCGAACCGGGGCCAGCGTAACGGAATACGCCGGCTGCCATGCCCGCGCGGGCCGTGGGCATTTTTCTCCAAAGAACGGCGGCAGTGCCGGGCAAGCGTGGCCCTGGCATCCGGCCCCGAGGCGAGCTTGTCCCCCGCGCCGCCGCGTGTTAGAATACGCCCGCAGTTGGGGCGGAATCGGACCGGCGATTGAAAACCCGATCGACGCAGCGAAGTTTCTCCGGAAGCCGTCTTCCCCTTTTGACGCAAGGAGACTTTCTGATGTTGGCACGTCAACGGCACCCTACCCTTCGGCGGCTTAGCGCGCGGACGCTGGCATTGGCGGCGGCGGGGCTCTGGCTCTTGGCGCTAGTGGCCCAGCCGCTTTCGGCCGGCGAACTGGACACGCTTGATAGCGGGCTGAAACTCATCCCCGCCGATGCGGCCTTCTTCGTCAGCCGGCTGCACAACCGCCAGCAATTCGAGGCGGTGGTACACAGCAAGGCGTGGGCGAGGGTCATGGCCATGCCCGCTGCCCGGATGGTGCGGTCGATGTACGAGAAGTATGCCAGCGACCCCTCGACCCCGGCCGGCAAGATCGATGCCGCTCTGAAGAACCCCGAGGTCCGCAAGCTCCTCGATCTGCTGGGCCAAATGGGCTCGCAAGAGGTTTTCGTCTATGGCGGCGAGGACGTCGACAACTTCCTTGAGCTACTACAAGACGTGACCGGGGCGCTGCGCTACGGGCCGGCGGTGCTGCAACTGACCGGTCAAGCCGGGGAGCGAACGCCGAACGATCTGCAAGCCCGGATCGTCGTCTCGACCCTGGCCAAGAACCTCGACCTGCTGGATATCCCCACCCTGGTGTTCGGCTTCAAGTTGAAGAATACCGACCTGGCCAAAGAAGAGTTGATCAAACTCGAGACCTTTGCCAACATCATGCTCGAGATGAACGAGCGGACCAAGGGGCGATTCAAGAAGGCCAAGGTCGGCGCCTACGAGTATCTGACGTTGGAGCTCGACGGCGCCATGCTTCCCTGGAACATGCTGCCCGTGGAAAAGCTCAAGGAGATCGAGGCCGAAAAGGGGGACGTGGAGAAGATCGTCGGCCGCTTGAAGGAGTTGAAGCTGGTGCTCGCCTTGGGCCTCCGCGGCCAGTATCTGTTGGCTTCGATCGGGCCCTCGACCGAAGGATTGGCCCGGCTGGGCACAGGCAAACGGCTCATCGATCGCCCCGAGTTGAAACCGTTGACTAAGTTCGCCGACAAGCGGCTGACCTCGATCGCTTACGTGAGCGAGGACATGAACCAGCAGCTCAACAACAACGCCAAGGCCATCGACGGCGTGTTGGATGCGGTCAACGCATGGCTCCCGACGGCCAAGCTCGATGACCGGCAACGGGCCCGGATCCGCAAAGATGCCGGGGCTTTGGCCGCCGACCTCAAGCAATGGTTGCCGGCGGCCGGGGCCAGTCTGGGCTTCGGCTTTCTCAGCCCGGGCGGCCTGGAAGGCTACCAGCGGGCTTGGGGCGAGCACCCCTTGATCGACGGCTCGAAGCCGCTCAGCTTGCTCGAGCACGTCGGCGGCGATCCTATCCTCGGCGGAGTCACCCGGCTGAAGATCTCGGTGAAAGATTACGACCAGGCGGTGAAGTGGCTGAAGATCGGATACGGCTATTTCCGGGAGTTTGGGCTGCCGGCGCTGCCCGACGATCCCCGCGAGAAGCTGCGAAAATTCCTTGCCGAGGCGGTGCCCTTGGCGGCTCGGCTCGATAAGGCCAACCGCGACATGCTGTTGCCGGCTCTGGCCGACGGCCAGGTGGCGGTGGTGGTCGATGCGAAGCTCAAGAGCAAGCACTTTATCGAGGCCCTGCCTGCCTCCCGGCAGCCCATCCCCATGCTGGAGCCGGCGTTGGTCCTCGGGGTCAGTAATGCCGCGCTGCTGCGGAAAGCGGGCAGCGAATACCGCACCGCGATCAACGGGTTGCTGGACGCGGCCCGCAAGATCGAAGGCGTCAATCTGCCCGACTGGCTCCGCATCCCCGAGCCGAAAGCGATCGAGGCCGACGGCCGGAAGATTTACGTGTATCGCTTGCCCGAGGAATGGGGCGTCGACGAGCAGATCGCCCCGCACTTGGCGGTGTCCGACGGGGTGGCGGTGGTGGCCATGTCGCAGAACCACGTGGAGCGATTGCTGAAGGCCACGCCCCTGAAGGTGGGCGGGGTGCTGAAGCATCCGACACGCCCGCTGGCCGGCGCGGCTTGGCTCCGCTGGTCCGGCCTGATCGACGCAGCCAGGCCCTGGGTGAACCTGGCCACCAAGCAGGCCGCCGATCCGCAAGTGGAAACCCCAGTGCAACTATACCAGATCGCATCGCAGGCGCCCGCCGCGCTCGAGGTGCTCAAAGTGTTGCAAACCGTGAGCAGCGAAAGCTACCTTGAAGACCAAGCGATGGTGACCCACCTGCTGCTGGAAATCCGCGACATCAAGGACTAGCTGCGCCGGGCCGCCATCTGCTTTTCCATGGCGATGCCCAAGGCCTGTTCCGCTTCGGCGGTTCGGCCGGCCCGCTGGCAAATCAGGCTCATGGCCACGAAACTGAAGGGATCGTCGGGCTCCAGCTCGCACACCTTTTGTGCGTGGCGGACGGCCTCGTCATGGCGCGCCAGCTTGCCGTAGAAGACGCTCAGGCCGGAGTGGGCCAGGGCGTAGTCGGGATGCTCGCCCACCAGGGCTTCCAGCTTGACGACGGCCTCCTCAAGTTTGCCGGCTTGTTGTAACGCGATTGCCTCGTCGTATCGTCGGTCGGCGCTCTGCATGCATGCCTCGCGGTAGGAACGGATCACGTTGGGGCCCCAGATATCACCGTCTAGTCTAACAGGCTGGAAGAGCATCGGAAAGGTAGGCTTGTTGGATCGACCCCCAAGACCGACCCCACCCAGGTCGGGTGTAAGCTGGCAAAGGCAGGAAAGCCGTTCCAGGCGGCGCAAGAGGTTTAACGGGCATGTCCTGGGCAACCGATAGACCTTCACAGGTTGGGCCGCGATCCGCGGCGGTGGCACGCAGACCTATTGCGAGGTGCTTCGGTGAGTATTCATCCGTCAGCAGTCGTCAGTCCCTCGGCACACATTAGCCCGGACGTCCATATCGGCCCATTCTGTGTCATCGAGGGCGACGTGAATATCGGGCCGGGCTGCGTCCTCGAAAGTCGGGTGGTAGTGAAAGATGGCACCACCCTAGGCGTCAACAATCACATCTTCGACGGGGTCCTACTGGGCGGCCTGCCCCAGCACGTCCACGTGCCCGAGGTCCCCGGCCGCCTGACCATCGGCGCCCACAACACCATTCGCGAGAACGTCACCATCCACCGCGCCCTGGTCCCGGAACACACCACCAGCGTCGGCGATCGCTGCCTCTTGATGGTCAATGCCCACGTGGCCCACGATTGCCGGCTGGGCAGCCAGGTGATCGTCACCAACAACGCCATGCTGGCCGGGCACGTCCATGTCGACGACCATGCCTACATCTCCGGCGCAGTCGGCATCCACCAGTTCTGCCGGGTGGGCGCGTTCGCCATGGTCGGCGGCCAGGCCCACCTGGTGCAAGATGTCCCGCCTTACGTGACCGTCGACGGGCTGAGCAGCCTGGTGGTCGGGCTGAACAAGATCGGCCTGCGCCGCGCCGGCTACGACCAGGGCGTGATCCAGACGCTCATGGCCGCCTATCGCTTGATCTACCGCAGCGGCTTGCGATGGGCCGAGATCCTCGAACAGCTCCGCACGCGATTTCCTGTCGGGCCGGCAGCCTTGTTCTACGCCTTCCTGTCGACTACCGCCCGCGGCATCGTCTCCGAACGCCGCGCTCCGCCGGGCGCCACCATCAAGCTCCGCGAGCCGGAAGAAGCCGTGCCCGAACGGCAAGTGCGGGTCAAGTTCGGCTAAATAGCCTGGGCCCAAACCCTGTTTCAATTTCAATCGCTGCTTGAGTAGGTGATCATCGGCAACGCCATCGGAGGGCAATGATGAAAGTCCTGTTGGTACACCCGCCCTGCGGGCCGCGGACGATCGGCTTGCGGCATCTCGCCAAGATGGAGCCGCTGGGGCTGGAAACCGTCGGGGCCGCGATTTCGCCGCTTTATGACGTGCGGCTGGTCGATATGATGGTTCGGCCCGGTGATTTGCTGCAAACCTTGAAGTATTTCAAGCCCGACGTGCTCGGAGTGACCAGCGAAATGGCCCGTACCCAGCCGGCCCTGGAAGTGGTGCGGAGCGTTCGCCGCCTGGCGCCGGAGTGCTTGACGGTGCTGGGCGGGCATCAACCCACGATCATGCCGGAGGTGTTCGACGACCCGGCGGTCGACCTGATCGTTCAGGGGGAGGGGGTCGATCCGTTCACCGCCATCTGCGCTGCCCGCGCCGAAGGCCGCAGTCGCTTCGAGCATATTCCGGGGCTGATGATTCGCAGCTCGCACGGCCTGGAGCCGACCGAGCCGCGTCCGCTGCCGCCCGACATCCATCGTCAACCTTTGCCCGACCGCTCGCTGACCGCCCGCTACCGCCGCGAGTATTTCTATATCACCGAGCCTTCGGCGGCCGGGGTGCGGATGGCCTACGGCTGCCCGTTCCGCTGCCGCTTCTGTCCGGGCTGGGTCTATTCGGGCGGATATTGGGTGCCGCGAGAGCCGCAGCGCATCTTCGACGACATCCGTTCCATCCAGGAGCCGTTCATCTACTTCTACGACGAGAACTCGTTTCACGACGTGGACCGCATGACGCGGCTGGCGCACCTGCTGATCGACTCCGGCGTCCCCAAGCGCTACCACGCCTACGCCCGCGCCGACAGCGTCTTAAAGCATCCCGATCTGTTCGAGCTTTGGGCGCGGGCCGGCCTGTCGATGGCCTTCCTGGGAGTGGAGTCGCTCGACGCCAAGACCTTGAGCGATTGGAACAAGAAGACCACCCCGTCCACCAACGCCCAAGCCATCGATCTGCTGGGGAGCATGGGCATCGAGGTATCGGTAGGCTTCATGCTTAAGCCCGAGGTCGGCCGGAGCGACTTCGATCAGATCAACCAGTTCATCGACGACCACCCGGCCATTCTGCACGTGGAGTTTACGCCGGTCACGCCTTGTCCGGGCACCCCGTTGTACGAAGAGAAGAAGGACCAGATTCTGACCCACGACTGGCAGGTCTACGACATGCAGCACTTCGTCGTCAAGACGGCCATTCCCCAGGAACAGATCTATCGCATGATCGTACAGAGCTACAGCAAGATCGTGTTCCGCATCGCCCGCCGCAAGGGCTGGAAGCTGTTGAACCAGTGGGGCGGCTGGAAGTACCGGATGCTGCGGGGCGTGCTGGCCAACCGCACCGCCTTAGGCCGAGCGCATCTGGACGTCCGCGCCTGCATCCAGGCCGAACGGCGGAACCCGCCGCCGAAGCTTCCGGTCAGCATCCCAGCCGCCCAATTCCGGCTGAAACTGCCGCAGCGCGGCCCGGCGTCCTCAAAAGTCGCCTAGCCCGAATTCATACCAGACCTTTGGCGGCTGCCCGGTCGAGGAACCAAGTGAGGACGCCGTCAGCCGGTTGGACAGCGGCGGCCGGGCAGTGATCGCGGGCGTTGCCTCCCCCTTGCAGGGCTTCGCGCACCGCGGCCGCCTTCTTTTCGCCCGCCGCCAGGAAGGCAATCTGCCTGGCCGCGTCAATCAAGGGGAAGGTAAAGGTAACCCGATCCACCAGCGGCGGCAACGTGCCGGGCGGACTCCAGGTGACCCAAGCGTCCTCTGTCTGCAAGGCGGCGGCCCCGGGGAAGAGCGAGGCGGTGTGTCCGTCCTCGCCCAGTCCGAGCAGGATCAGGTCGAACCGTGGCGGCGGACCGCCCGGCGGCGTGGCAAAGGCGGCGGCCAATTGTTGGGCATAGGCCGCGGCGGCCGCGGCGGCGCTTTTCCGCTCCGTCGGAACCGGAAAGATCTGCGATGGCGGGAGGGGCACGTGCGCCAGCAGGCTGCGATGGGCCATGGCGTAGTTGCTCCGTGCGTCCGAGTGGGGCACAAAACGCTCGTCGCTGAAAAAGACGCGGGTCTTTGACCAGGGGACCGCGGCCCTCCGCTCCGGCGGTGTCAGCAGTGCATAGCTCCGCTCGGGCGTAGACCCGCCGGAAAGCGCGATGGAGAACTGTCTCCGTTGGCGGACCGCCTCCCGCGCGCTGGCGGCGATAAAATCCGCTACTCGGATGGCCAACTCATCCTCGTCCGCACAGATGATGTTCACTTCGACACGTTCTCGAACCACACCGGGCCGCCCCACTTGCCGGTGACCACGATGTCGATCTTGCCGTCGCCGTTAAGGTCGGCGGCCTCGATGTTCAAACCCGAGCCGATCCCTTGATGGTACGAGATAACATGTTTCGTCCAACTGGGGTTCGGCCCACGGTGCAGCTTGTACCAGTACACGCCCAGAGGCCCGTAGGCGTCCGGGTCGTGGCCGTTGTGGGCCATAAACCGCTTCCCAGTGATCAACTCCGGCTGGCCGTCGCCGTCAATGTCGGCCAGCACCAGCGAATGGGCCTGGGTCCAGGTGTCGTCGATGGTGTGCTGCTTCCAACCGATCTGGCCGCCGCTTCGAACCTGTTCGTACCAAAAAATGCCGTAACCGTGGGCGGAGCTGGTGATAATGTCCGGCAGTCCGTCGCCGTTGACGTCGTAGACCAGGATCTGCGGGGTGTGCCCGGCCTTGCCGTCCTTGGCCCCGATCGCCAGCGGGTGCTCGATCCACTTGCCGTGCCGCAGGTCGGCCGGGGCTTCGAACCAGGCATTGGGACGAAGAATGTCGGGCCGGCCGTCGCCGTTGAGATCGCCGACGCCCACGCCGAACTCCATGCTCTTGTGGGACACCACGTGCTGCACCCACTGGCGTTTTCCGCCGGCACCGCCGGTCAACTCAAGCCAGACCGTGGGGAGGATATGCGGGATGAGCGCCAACGGCTTGCCGCCACCCTCCAGGGCGTAGAGGCCTCCGGTCTCGTGGTTGCCGAGCTTCTCGATCGTAGTCCTCTGCCACTCCCCGCCGGCCGGGCCGGGGTTGCGATACCAGTCCGAGCGCTGGGCGAACCAACTGCAAGTGATCAGGTCCAGCCGTCCGTCGCCGTCCACATCCAGGGCCGCATTCATGAAGTCGTCGTAGTAGCCTTTGCCCGACTCGTCCACGCTCCCCTCCAGAGTGCGGATCTTCTGGGGTTTGAAATCGGGGGCCAGGTAGAGATACGGTCCGGCGAGGATGTCCAGCTTGCCGTCGTTGTTGAAATCGGCCACGCAGCACGCCTCGCTGCGAAAGTGCCCGATGCGATGGGCCACGAATTTCACCCGCTCCGGCGGAATGCCTTCCGCAGCGTGCAGCGGGCTGAGGC
>JAJYGU010000349.1 GCA_021784975.1 Planctomycetota bacterium | reverse complement strand
AACGCTCAACCTGGCATTGACCCCGGTTGGCGACACGGGCCTGGAGCACTTGAAGGGGCTGACCCAGCTCCAATCGCTGAACCTGGCATTCACCAAGGTGAGCGACGCAGGATTACCATACCTGCGTGGGTTGACGAAGCTCGAGAGGCTGGACGTGGGAGACAGCCAAGTGAGCGACGCGGGCGTGAAGAAACTCCAGCAGGCATTGCCCAAGTGCCATATCTCGAATTGAGCCGCGAAGGATCGCCGGCAAGGGGGGCAGCATGTGGATGAAGAACAAGCGTTTTCAGCGGCTCGGCGGCGGCATCTTGGAACGCTTTGGCCTGCGGCTCTGGTCGCGATTGCAGTTCAGCGCCTTGGGCGGTCGCAAAGACCCGGAGATCGTCGCCGTGCTCCGGCAAATCTACCACGAGCGCCGATCGCTCCTGAGCGCCTTCGAGCAATACCTCGTCTACGCCGCAGCCCGGGCTCAGCGGAAACGTCCCGGCGCCATGGCCGAGGTCGGCGTCTACCGCGGGGCCTCGGCCCGACTGATTTGTGAAGCCAAAGGGCAGAAACCATTACACCTGTTCGATACCTTCACCGGTCTGCCCGAGTCCACTGCCGAAGACCGCGCCATCCACCGCGCCGGGCAATACGAGTCCTCGCTCGAATCCGTGCAGGCCTACCTGGCAGGTTACCAGAACGTTCACTTCCATCCGGGACGGTTCCCCGAATCGGCCGCGGCAGTGCCCGAAGACTCCTACTGCTTCGTGCATTTTGACGTCGATCTGTACGCGAGCACCCTGGCCTGTCTCCAATACTTTTATCCGAAGATGGTCCCCGGCGGTATCATGCTCTCCCATGACTACGGGTTGCTGGCCGGTGTGCAGCAGGCGTTCGACGAGTTCTTTGCCGACAAGCCGGAAGGCGTCATCGAACAGCCGACCACGCAGTGCATGGTGGTCAAGCTTTGAAACAGCGGAATCAATTGTTGTCCTCGGCGGTCTTGGCTGCCGCCGCGGCTGCCCGGACTTCCTCGGGGCTCAAGCTGCGGAGGCGGATCTTCCGCACCGCCCCGGCGGTGTACCAGGTGGCGATGCCCAGCGGGCGGCACTCGTCGACCTCGATGCGGACACTGAACTTGTGGTCCGCCCGCGGCTGGTTCACCAGCATCTTGTCGTCGATCCAGGCCTGGATGGCCGCGTCGGAGACGCGAATCCGCACCCGATACCACCGCTTGTCTTTGAACTCCATGGTCTGGGTGGTGGAGTTTTCCGAGGCGTCGAAGTAATCGACGTTCGACAGCCCCACCACTTGCCCGCCCCAGCCGCCGACCACCAGCGTGCAGGGGTCCTTGCCGACGGGAAAGGTGGTGGTGCAGAAGAAGTCGCTGCCATCGAGCCGCATGCCTTCTAGAGAGAGCTCGTAATTGTTGCGGAGCACCTTGCCGGTGTAGGCGATGCCGGTCATCGGGCTGCCCATGTTCAGCACCATGGCCCCGTCTTTGACCTTCACCTTTCCGTCCCCGCCGAGGTCCAACACCTTCCAGCCGGCCAGGGTCTTGCCGTCGAAGAGGTCTTTCCACGGGGTCTTGGCGGCTTCGTGTTCCGTGGAGCGTGGATCGTGGATCGTGGACCGTGAGGGGGCCTGCAGAGCAGACTTGCCGCCCGTCGCAGTCTTGCCGTCGGCGGCGCTAGCCGATTGGATTTTCGGCGGCTGGGCGGCGGCTGCCGAAGGAGAGTTCTGCAACATGAGCATGACGATGCCGGCGGCCACCAATGTTGGCGCCAAAAAGATCCAAGAATAGAGAGATTTCATCTCGCGGCTCCTAACTGACCCTACAAGCAATCCGCACAATAGTGCAAGGTCCCGTCCAAGTCTTTTTCACATGGCTTTTCTGATCGCGAAGACGCGAACTCGCGAAAATTCAGCGACTGCTATCTTCTCGACGACCTGCCTTCCTTTCGCGATTTCGCGATTTCGCGCTCTCGCGATGAAATATGGAGCGGATCCAACTTCGCCCTTTGCTGCTATTCGAGCGGCGGTCTCCTATTCCGGCAGCGGTCTGCCCTTGGTCTCGGGGGCGAACCAGATCAGCACCATGCCCAGCAAATAAATCAGGGTGACGGTCCCCATGGCGCGGCCGTAGTCGTGGCCGAACAGGGCCACGAACTGCCCCATGCAGAGCGTGCCGCCGGCGGCCAGGATGCGGCCGAAGTTGAACGACAGCCCCTGCCCGGTGGCTCGGACGCGGGTGGGAAACAGCTCGGGCAGATAGAGCGGCAGCCAGCCGTAGAAGGCCGCGGTAATGCCGCCGACAATAAAGGCCACGAACATGAACCACCCGTCAAAGACGCTCAAGCAGCGAAACAAATAGGCACACGAGACCAGCGACAACAGGCACAGCCCGAAATAGACCGGCCGCCGGCCCCAGATGCCGCCAAAGATCGAGGCGAGCACGCAGCAGATAATGGCCCCGACGGCCATGACGATCTGCACCGAGGCCTTGGCGTTGGCGCTCTTGCCGCCGATCTCCTTCCATTGCTCCGGCGTCAGGGCGGCCTTGAGGACCTCGGTCCGCTGCTTGGGGTCCTTGCTGGCGGTGTATCTTGCCTTGTTTTCCGGGGAGAGCAGGTTCTCGCCCATCTGTTGTTGCTTCAACTGATCGGCCCAGGTGGGGATATAGCCCGACACGGCGGCCCAGGTGCCAATCAGCGGTATGCCTGAAAATGCCATGGCCAACACCGTCTTGCTCAACAGACCGGGGCGGAAGATCTCGACGATCGGACTGCGGCCGCCTTTTTGGGCGGCGGTCTTCCAGCGTTCCGATTCGGGCACGAAGAAGCTAATCAGCAGGGCGAGCACGGCCGGACTGGCCCCGACCAACATCATCCACCGCCAATCGCCGACCGTCACCTGCCGGGTCAGTGCCACCAAAGCGATGAAGAGGAAGCCGAAGTTGGCGGCCGCCCCGATAATGCCCGCCAGCTTCGCGCGGTGCCGTTCCGGCCAGCATTCCATCACCAGGGCCACCGCCAGCGACCACTCGCCGCCCATGCCCAAGGCCGCCAGAAAGAGGAACATGCCCAGTTGCCAGGGGGCGGCGGCGAAGTAGCAGGCCCCGGTAAACAACGAGTACATCAACATGCAGATCACCATGCCGCGGACGCGGCCGATCTTGTCGCCGAGCCAACCCAGCGACACGCCGCCGATGGCCGCCCCCAGGAGAAAGCAGGCGATGATGACGCTGATCCACCAGGCGATCACCGCCTCGTCGAGATTGGGCAGCAGGTCGCGGAGGGCAGGCCGGGCCACCAGGGGAAACAGCCCAATCTCCACCCCGTCGAACATCCAACCCAAGAAGGCGGCCGCCAGGACGAACCATTGACCTCGATGGAGCGTTTTGCTTTCGATCGCCGTATGCATGCTCGCCTCGATCTGCGCTGGATCAGCGCACACGTCCGCCTTGCCCGGACCGAGTGGCCCGAATCGCGTGGTGGGTGCTCACAGTCCAGCAATATAGGGCAGCGGCGGGTGCCTGGCAACCCAAGAGCGTGGCGCGCTATGGCCCGCTTGACACGGTTGCCCAGCCGCGATATCCTACGGGGCTGGTTGATCGCGGCCGCGACCCGGCCGCGGGAATGAAGACGGGGACTGGCTCCGCAAGATTTTTTGGCGTTGCCCCATTGGAACCGCTGCTACTTGCGGTGCCTGTCCCCGTCTTCACCCTGGGGGATTAGCTCAGTTGGGAGAGCGCGACAATGGCATTGTCGAGGTCAGGGGTTCGAGCCCCCTATCCTCCACTTTACACGGACGCCCGATGGTACTCGGGGCCACGTTCGATCTGGAAGGTATGCTCGTCGGCCGGCAGTCGGATAGCAAGAACAGCCGGGTTCGCAGACGCATGGTCGTAAGCTCCAGGACAGGGTTCGCTGGACTCACAGACGGGGCCGGTTGCGTATCGCGTAGCGACGCTCGACAGTAGCCGTGCGTTCTAAGCCACGGTACGGATGACATGCGAGTTTTCCGGGTCACATAGCGACGCTTGACGGCACTGCCGCCCTGGCCCCGCGATCAGTGCTACCAGAAGTTTGACGCCGCGTCAGCCGGGAGCAATCGCACCTCTTGCCCCCGCCCCACGAAGACGGTCTTCAGCTTCTTCAACTTCAGGGTGCGAACACCCGGCTCGCTTACCTTGGTTACTTTAAGCGAGAGCACGACGAGGTGGTCGAGCCCGGTCAGGTAGCGAAGGCCGCTATCCGAGGAACGACCCCGCCGAGGCCCTCGATCTTGCTGAGGACGCCGTCGCACCGCTTCTCGCTTTCACGGGACCACTTAGTAGGTTGTTCGACAGCCCAAATGACCAAACCGAACACTACGATCGCAATCGCCAGGAAGAGTCCGATCTTGAACCAATGGCTCAGCGTTTTGGGAGGCGGCATAACGGGCAATCTCGCGATCTAGGGCGTCAAATGGTCTAACCGGGATTATTCACGTAGGGTGGGTCAAGGTCGCGCAAGTAGCTGGTGGGGCTTCGCAAACCGCGTCGACGGTGAATAACCTCGGTCGACACCATGATCCTCGGACATGCGACCGAAGCCCCACCACTGAAGCGGTTTGCTCGACCCACCCTACAATTTATGAATGATCCGGCCTAATGCCCAGAGACCCAGAGGGCGTAAGGACGAAGGGCCTGCTCGCGATGATATCGCTTTGCGCCCTCGATGGTGAAGAACTTCTTCAACTCGTCAAGCGGCACGTCGGCCCGCAGAAACCAAACAGCCCCGTCAGCGAAGATCACGTGGACGCCGCGGCCTTCCACACCGTGAGTAATCGATTCCGGGATGTGCTCGATATCAAGATCGCCGGGCTCCGCCCAACGAACGCCCGACCTGGCAATCTCGATGGCCAGGATGGTATCGGGAGCGATCTCCTTACGCTTCACAACGCGGCCTTCCTCGAAGGCTGTTCCCGGTCCGGTGATGGCTACGACGTTCGTATCCACGCCTTTTTCGCTCTCCAACCGACCTGGGCTGTGGCGATGGGCGGATCGTGGTCGCGGCGGCCAAGCGATACGGCTGTCGGGCCGTGGGCTACGACATTGATCCACGCCGAGTCGAACAGTCGCGGGTGAACGCCAAGAGAGCCGGCGTCGAGAATCTGGTCAAGATTGAGCGACGTGATCTGTTTGAGGTCGATCTTCGACGGGCGAGTGTCGTGGTCCTTTACCTGAGTCCCAAGTCCAACGCTCGACTGCTTCCCCAACTGGAGAGGCTTGCTCCCGGTTCACGGATCGTCTCCCACCAATTCGATATCCGCGGGATCAGGCCCGACAAGGTTATTGAGGTCTACTCGAAGGAGGATCGCCACCGGCACACCCTCTTCCTGTGGAAGACGCCGCTGAATTACTGACTGGCGGCTAACGGCGGGTGAGCCGCGAATAGAAGAAAGCGGCCACAATCGTCGCCGGGATCACCAGCAGCGCGTATCTCGGCCAGCGGACGACCACGATGGCCAGCACCGGCAGGACGGCCAAGATCCAGCCGGGCAGCCGTTGGATGTCTTCATAGGCCAGCCAGGCGGCCGCTACCACCGCGCCCATCCGCCAGCAGAAGGCCAGGGTGGCCACCGTCATCGTATCCTCGAAATCGTGGGGTAGGCACCACAGGACGGCGGCCAACAACAGCAACGCCGCCGCCATAACGCCGAGGATCTTACGTTGCATACGGTAAGCGGCCTAAAGGCAAGACATCTTGCCTAAACCGCACAGTCTGTGAAAGGTTGATATGCGTCCCGCCCCCGCTCGCCGGCAGCGCTTTCTTCACTTTACTCGATTTTCCGTGGTAAGTCTTCACCGCCCAGCCTGCTTCCCTGCGTCCTCTGCACCACAAGCTCGCAAGAGCCCCTATTATTGGCAAACTCCTGTTCACTTATCGTACAGTAGTTTACATGCGTGTGTGTCTGAACCACGAAGATCACAGGGATCACGAAGGTGAAGAGTATCACTATCGACCGTTTCTTTCTGATCTTCGTGACCTTCGTGGTTGCCAGGTTTTTCGGACCTTTGGTGGTGGCCGAAAGCCGCGTCAGGCCCTCCGCGGGTGGATAATTCGCGCTTGGAGCAAACCTCCGGCCGCTGGATACCGATCTTTAGCGTTAGCGCTGCGCCGGCCAAGGGGGACAGTCCCATTTTCGCGGCGGCGTAGCTCCTTTACACAGCTGAATCGGTGGCGCCGCGAAAATCGGGACAGTCCCCGGCGGTGGAGCGGTGGAGTGGAGACGGTTGCCATGGAGTTCAAGAAGATCTTTCTGTACGGCGCCGGCCTGGTGTTGGCCGTCACCGGTCCGATTTCGCTGTTCACCACCTCCGGCATGCTGGCCGGCTGGAAGCGGAGTTGGCTTGGCGGCCCCGGCGTCCCGGCAGCCGTGAGATCAGGCGATACCGCTCGGGCCGGCTATCCCTCGTACTCAAGCCAACTTTCGGCCGCGATCCCGGCCCCCCGTTCGCCAGAGTTGAACCTGCCCATGCCGAGCCTGGCGGAGGCGCTGAACTTCGATGTGACGATCGACTGGGTGATGCGCCGCTGGCCGCGGGTGTCGACCGGCCTGTCCCAAGTCCAGTTGCAGGGCTACCGCGTGCCCTTGATCACCGGCACCGCTCCCACCGATCTGGCCGGCTCGCTCACCTACTACTTCAATAGCCGGCAGCAGGTGGCCCGAATCAGCTTTCACGGCGTCACCGGCGACGCCAGCGCCTTGGTGGCCTTGCTGACCAGCCGCTATCGGTTCACCCGCCGGTTGACGAACGATCCGGGCATGATCTTGTACGAGGCGGTCGACGAGAACAGTCAACCCGCCGGCGAGGCTCGCATTCGCGCCGCTAGCGTCGTCAGCGCCAGTCAGCCCCACAGCCGCTTCGCGGTCGATCTGGCCATCAACCGGCCGCAATAGATGTTCACGGGGGCTGGCTCCCGAAATCCGGAGGCAGGGCATCGATGATCTTCACGGTTTCGATGCTCACGCGGACCACTTGGCCGACCAGGCGAACAATGTAGTCTGGATCATCGGAGCGATTGGGATCGGATCGGATGCCCGACCGTTTGTCTTCGCTCACCTGGTACTGGTCGATCACCCATTCCAGCGCGCTGCGGTTGCCCAGCCGGTACCGGAACGTCTCCGGCGGAACGCCGGCCAAAGTGAGCGAGTCATTGACTTTCAATTGGGTTTTGTCCCGGCTCAACCGCATCTTGCCGTTCACGCGGTAGCTCAACGGCAGGCTGGGCGACTCAATCCAATCGAGCGGCCAGGGGTCGAGCGATTCGTAGTCCAGGTGGAGCCTGGCCAATTGCCGCCCGGCGGTGGCGAACGCCGCAAAGTCGGGGGCCAGCGGGATTCGCGGCAGCTCGCGTTTGAGGTTCTCGGCGAACCGCTGGCGGTAAGCCGGATGGTGCAGAATGCCGTAGACGTAGTGGAAAATGTCCCACTTGCCGATCCGCTTATTGCGGTAATGGTCGCGGAAGTGCTTCAAGGCCCAGTCGGTGATATTCTCGCGCCGGTTGGAGCCGTCCTCGTCGTAGACGTAAAAGGGGAAGCACTGGTGAGCGTCGATCGACGTTAGGTTCAGGTTGGGAGTAAGGTGCGCTATGAAGGGCGTCCAATAGCCGCGGTTGCCAACGGTGGGGACGGTAAGCACGCAGTTCTCGCTTTCCGCGCTCACGTTGGGAAAGATAGTCGCAAACAGAGCAGGGCGGTCCACAAACACGTGATCATAGTAGAGATGCAGCTCTGTGAAGGGTCTATACAAAGAGAGCCGAGCTCTCTGCTCATGATACTCAACCTCGATGTACCGTCTAAGGTGCTGTTTCAGTGTGCTGCTCCATTTGAGCTTTGCATAATCGACAAAGTCGTCGATATTTGCCTCCTCTTTCTGCCGTCTCAGCCGATCGACCTCACTGTTGTACGCGTCGGTGAACGCGGCGATCTTCTCCAAAAGGCGTCCTCGATCAAAGTCGTATACGACTGCATCGCGGTTGGTTGAAACGCCGAGGCAATAGCTTTGAAACACGACGGCGCGGGCGTTCCCGCTTCGGTTTCGCCTTGCCTCTTTGGTGCCCATCGGAACAAGACTAGAGAACTCCACCTCGCCGTCAGGCTTGAGCCACGCATAGCGCGCATCTGGCCTAATCGAGGTATGCTTCACGCGGCAGAACGAGCCGCTTTCCTGAAGCCAGCGCAGCTTTTGATGACGACGCAAGTTAAGAGGAACCGCACAATAGTGAATACGGTGGCGACGTTGCTTCTTGCGGCAAATTGCAATTGTGATTCCCACACCCAACTGGATCCCAAAAACGTTGTAGGCCGTGCCCGACAGCGTAGGATTGTGTCGCACGTTTCCTTGCAGATCAAGATGATTGATGACGGCAAAATCTTCGTGAAGGCACTTGCGCATTCCGTCAAATGCAGTCTGCTCAACAAAGCTGTTGTTTGTGATGAAGCAGACGATGCCATCGCGACCCTGTAGTCGGTCGGTGGCCCAGCGGATGAACTTGACGTATGGATCGTAGAGCTTACTCGTGAGCGTTGCGGCGGATTGGGCAGCGTACGTGCCGTGAATTTGTTCGTCGACGACCCGGTACGCCCGATTCTTGTTATTGTCGTTTTCGTTGAGTTGACCAATATTGTACGGCGGGTTGCCGATGATCACGGTGATCGGCGCCTGCTTCTGCCGCTGCACGCGGGCTGTGTTCGCCTCCGTCATGAACTGAAAGTGGTTCTGCTTTGGCTCGGCCAAGTCCAACGTATCCACGAAACAAAGCCCCTCGAAAGGCTCATAACTACCGCTCCGCTCGTAATAAGCGTGCTCGATGTTCAACGCGGCGATATAGTAGGGCAGCAGCATCACCTCGTTGGCGAAAAGCTGCTGGCGGTACATTCGCGGAAGGTCCCGTTTGGGGATGCGGCGCAGCAGGTTGACGATGAAATTGCCCGTACCCGTGCAAGGATCGAGGATATGTACCTCGGGGTCGCTGAGGCGCTTGCCAAACTCGCTTTCCAGCAGTTCGGCCACGCTGGCGCACATGAAATCCACGATCTCCTGCGGTGTGTACACGATCCCGTGCGTGTCGGCCACCCTCACCGAGTAGCCTTGGAAAAACCGCTCGTAGACCGGGTTCAGAAAATGCTGCTTCTCGG
>JAJYGU010000081.1 GCA_021784975.1 Planctomycetota bacterium | reverse complement strand
CTGACCCTGCAACTTCCGAGCCGCAGCACAATGTCACCAATCGCATCGTCAAGGCGTTCCTGGAGTCGAATCTCTCGATCCTGCTGATCCTGTTGGCATCGGTGGCCGGGGCGGCGGCCCTGGTCTTCACTCCGCGGGAGGAGGACCCGCAGATCGTCGTGCCGCTGGCCGACGTCTACGTGAGTTTCCCCGGCCATTCGGCGGCCGAGGTGGAGCAGCTCGTCACCACTCCGCTGGAAAAGATGCTCTACCAGATCGACGGCGTCGAGTACGTCTATTCGATGAGCCGCGAGAACCAGGCGATCATCACCGTGCGCTACTACGTCGGGGAAGACCGCGAACGCAGCCTGGTGAAGCTCTACAAAAAGATCGACGAGAACCTAGACCTGGTGCCCCCCGGCGTCGCGGGCTGGGTCATCAAGCCGGTGGAGATCGACGACGTACCCATCGTAACGCTGACGCTGGCGGCGGAAAGGTCCGATGCCCGGGGGTCAGAGGTCAGAGGTCAGGGGTCAGGGACAAGGAGGGCGGAAGTCCTTTCATCCCTCCCCCGTCATCCCTCATCCCTTGGCTCTAATCCCCAATCCCTAATCCCTAATCCCCCTGTGGGCGACATGACCCTCCGCCGCGTCGCTGAGGAAGTGACCGAACGGCTGGCCGCCGAAAAGAACGTCTCGCGGGCCTATGTGGTTGGCGGACGGCCGCGGGTGGTGCAAGTGTTGATGGATCCCGACCGGATGGAGGCCCACCACGTCTCACCCTTGGAGTTGCGGCGGGCCATCCAGGCCGGCAACGTGAGCCAGACCGCCGGCGATTTTCGCAGCCGCGACCGTTTGATCCGCGTTGAGACCGGCGATGCCTTCCGCGACGCCCGGCAGTTGGGCAACCTGGTGGTGGGCGTGTTCGATGGCCAGCCGGTGTTCCTCAAGGATGTTGCCCACCTCAAGGACGGACCCGAGGAAGTAGACAGCTATGTGCGGCATGGCTGGGGGCCGGCCCGCGGCTTCACCAAGCACGAGTTCTTCCCCGGCACAGTGCTGGGTGAGGAAGTTCATCTCCCCTCTCCCGACCAACCTTCGGTCGGTGCCCGGAGAGAGGCCAGGGGTGAGGGCGGCATCGATATCGCGCCGGCACAAGGCCCTCACCCTAACCCTCTCCCAAAGGGAGAGGGGACGCTGGACAAACCCGCCTCCCAATCCGCCGTGACCATCGCGGTGGCCAAGAAAAAAGGGTCCAACGCGGTCTGGGTGGCCGACGCCGTCTTGCACCGGGCGGAGGAACTGCGGAAGTCGATCGTCCCCAGCAACATGGAATTGATCGTCACCCGGAACTATGGGCTGACGGCCAACGAAAAGGTCAACGAGTTGGTCGAGGCGTTGGCGGTAGCCATCCTGATTGTAGTCGCCCTGCTGACCCTGGCCTTGGGCTGGCGCGAAGCGTTGATTGTGGCGGTGGCGGTGCCGGTGGTCTTCGGGTTGACCCTGGCGGTGAACCTGATGCTGGGGTTTACCATCAACCGGGTGACGTTGTTCGCCCTGATCCTCTCGCTCGGGCTTCTGGTCGACGACCCGATCGTAGACGTGGAGAACATCGTCCGGCATTTCACGCTTCGTAAGAAAGCCACTCGCGGGATCGTGCTGGAGGCGGTGGCCGAGATTCGCCCGCCGTTGATTACCGCCACCTTGGCGGTCATCGTCAGCTTCTTGCCGATGTTCTTCATCACCGGCATGATGGGCCCCTACATGCGGCCGATGGCCCTGAATGTGCCGGTGACCATGCTGATGTCGATGCTGGTGGCCTTCACCATCACGCCTTGGCTGGCCTATCACGTCCTCCGGCGGAGATACGCGAAACTCCCCTCGTCCGCTGGCGGGAGAGGGCCCGCGGGTGAGAGCGGTAGCGCTGCGCGCGGTGAGGATGACACATCATCACCAAGTGCCCTCACCCTAACCCTCTCCCAAAGGGAGAGGCGACTGGAAGGCTCCCAAAGGGAGAGGGGACCGGAAGGCTCCCAAAGGGAGAAGGGACCGGAAGGGCACCACGATCCGCACGACATGGAGGCCGTGCGGCGGTCGCGGTTGTATAAGCTGTTCTACCCGCTGATGGCCCCGCTCTTGCACTCACGGCTGGTTGCCTGGGCGTTCCTGCTGGTCATCGTGGTGCTGACGTTCGCGGCGATGGGGCTGGCAGCCCTGCGGAGCGTGCCGCTGAAGATGCTGCCGTTCGACAACAAGAACGAGTTGCTGTTGGTGCTGGACTTCGATCGCGGCACGACCTTGGAGCGGACCGACGCGGCGGTCCGCGAGTTTGAAGCCTATCTGGCCACGGTGCCTGAGGTGGCCGACTATACCAGTTACGTCGGCTTGGCGTCGCCGATGGACTTCAACGGCCTGGTGCGGCACTACTATCTGCGGCAGGGCGACGACGTGGCCGAGGTGCAGATCAACCTGGCCGGCAAGAAGAATCGTGCCTTGCAGAGCCACGCCATCGGCCTGCGGATGCGTCACGACTTGCAGGCGATTGCCGACCGGAACCACGCCCGGATGAAACTGGTGGAGACGCCGCCCGGTCCGCCGGTGATCGCCAGCGTGGTGGCCGAAGTCTACGGCCAGGCGGACCATCAATACCAGGACGTTTTGCGGGCCGCCGATACGGTGCGGGCCCGATTGGCGCGGGAGCCGGGAGTGGTCGATCTCGATGATGTCCGCCAGGCCCCTGAGCGGAAAATGGTCTTCATTACCGACAAAGAGAAGGCGGCCTTAAACGGCGTCACCGCGGAACAGATCGCCGGCACGCTGCAAGCCGCCCTGAAAGGCGAAACCGTCGGCCTGGAGCGGAGTCCCACCGAGCGCAATCCGTTGCGGATCGAATTGCGCGTTCCGATCACCGACCGCACCAGCATCGAGGACCTGGGCAGGCTGGCAGTCAATGGGGGGAACGGTCAGATGGTGCGATTGGCCGAGTTGGGCCACTGGGTCCCGTCGCAGGTCGATCAGATGATCTATCACAAAAACCTGCGGCGGGTGGCCTATGTGTTTGCCGAGACCGCCGGCCGGCCGCCGGCCGACGTGGTGGTGGATGTGATGGTCGACCGGAGCAACGCCCCGCCGTCAGGCGATCGCGTGGACCGCATTGGCAACGGCTGGCTCTCCGAGGCCAAACCGCGGCCGGTCGCCAGCCGAACCTTCTTCTCCAACGGCAGCGGCATCGCCTGGGGCGTGCCCAAAGGTTTCAAGGTGGACTTTGCCGGCGAGGGAGAGTGGAAGATCACCCTCGACGTGTTCCGCGATCTGGGGCTGGCCTTCGGGGCGGCCATGATCGGCATCTACGTGCTGTTGGTGGCCCAAACCGGCTCGTTCGCCATCCCGGTGGTGGTGATGCTGGCCATTCCCTTGACCGTGCTGGGCGTGATGCCCGGCTTCTGGCTCCTTAACGCCGTAAGCGCCCAATACGTGGGCGGCTACTTGAATCCGGTCTACTTCACCGCCACTGGTATGATCGGCATGATCGCCCTGGCGGGCATCGTCACCCGCGATTCGATCATCCTGGTCGACTTCATCCATCTGTCGCTAGCCCGCGGGCGCACCTTATTCGACGCGATCATGGAGAGCCGGGTGGTGCGGCTGCGGCCGATCCTGCTGACCGCCAGTGCGGCCATGCTCGGGGCGGCCCCGATTATCATTGACCCGATCTTCTCCGGGCTGGCCTGGTCGCTGATCTTTGGCCTGTTCGCCTCGACCCTCTTCACCTTGTTTGTGATTCCAGTGACCTACTGGCTGCTGTACGCCAACAAGCCCGGCCACGGCCTGCCGCAGTCAGCAATGGCCGCGGAAGAGTCGTAACTCACGGGCACGGCTGAGAGAGCAGGTGCGGACAATCGGGGGCCATCTGCGGCGGCCGCGAGGTGTCCACCGGCTGCACTTGGCCCACCGGATGATCGCACACCACGCCTCGGGCGGGGAATCCCAACGCGCGATAGAGCCGGAACTGGGCTATGTTGTAACCGTTGACGGCGACATAGTAGATCCCATAGGCTCGATTCAGTTGTTGCAAGGCGGCGTCGGCCTCCTGGGGGCGGTTGATCAATCGCAGCACGTCGCCGACAGCCAGGGTTTCGCTGATGCCGAGCAGGTTGCCACGGTAGGTGATGGCCGCCTCTTTCACTGCGGTCATGGCATTCTGAAGCTGGATGGCAGCCGCCTCCAGTTGGGCGTGGGCCTGCACGACTTCCTGGGCCACCTGGTCTTGCATATTGGCGAAGGCGATGGACGCCGTTTGCTCCTGAGCCATCCGCTGATGGACCAGGGCCCGGTTTCCAGCCCCCAAGTTGTTCAGGGTCCAGATCAATCCCGCGTCCATGTCGAAGCGGCCGCCGTAGAGTTGGCTGGTGCCGTCGGGTCCGCCGCCGAAGACGCTGCCGTTCAGCGCCCCGCCGGGTCCCGCCCCATCCACCAGGACGTTAGGGATGAACGGGCGGAATTGCTCTTGTCGCACGCGGTCCATGGCGGCCTGCACCACCGCCCGCTGCGAGGCCAATTCCGGGCGGTTCATCAAGCCGACCGGAACCAGATCGGCGACCCTGGCGGCAGGCGAAAACATATCCACCTGCAAGTGCGGCGGCTCCAGCGGAACCACCACCACGCCGGGATTGAGCCGCAACAGGCGGGCAAGCCGGGCGCTGGCGACCCGCCAGTTGCCCCTGTCTACCGCCGCCTGCTGCTTGAGGTCGAACAACAACGCCTTGGCACGATCGACCTCATTCGGCGGCGCCAATCCGATGGCCAAACCCGTAATTCTTTGCACCAGCACTTCACCCTTGGCCACCGCGTCGAGTGTGCCGGCTAAGGTGCCGCGGGCCTGCTGCACGTAAAAATAGGCGACCGCTACTTCCATCAGGGCGTCGTTGCGGGCGGCTTGCAGGTCCAACCGGCGGGCCGCCAATTCCTGACGGTCGGCCAGCGGACGAAAAATGGCGTCCGTCAGCGCAAAATTGAAGGTGGCCCCACCGCCGGCCCCAACCGCCGTCTTGTCATCCACAATCACGTCGCCATTGGTCGACTGGTCGGTTCCCAGGTGGCGGTAGTAGCTCGCCCCCACGTTGAGGTTCGGCAACCAGAGGACCTGCGCCCCGCGCAAACGAGCCGCCGCTTCTTCCACGCTGGCCTGGGCAAAGGCAATCACCAGCGGACGGGCATTCGACAAATACAAGGCCGTGGCCAGGTTGATCGGCAAGATCTGGTCCGCTGCGGTCGGCTCGGCCGACGGAATCGAGGGCGGCTGGGAATTCTGGGTGATTGAGGGCAGGCGGAACACTGGGCCTCCTTCCGTGTACGCCTCTCGTGTGTCCGGTGGCGTAGGCGCGGTTTGCGGTGGTAGGTGGTCCGTCGGCGAAGGTGCCGATATCGCCTCAGGTGGGGGTGGCGCGGGTGGAGACGCGGCAGCAACGGTAGTCTGTGCCAAAGCCATTAGCAGCGCGACTATAACCAAGCCCGCCTCTACGCGCGATGCCAAATACCGAGGCATGCTGTCCTCCTTACCTGTGGGATCGCATGGTAACACGTTTGTTGACGGTGACCCGTTTGTTGGTCGTATCGGTTGTAGCAGTGTTGCCGCTCTAACGTTCTGTTCGCAGACTGCTGCAATCTTCCTGTATTGTTCATGCAGCCCATTCGCCTCAGCTTGCCGCACTCTAGCGCGGTGTCTACACTGTTCGTGGGCGAAAATGATCGTAACCCGAAGCGTAAGCGAGGAGGTAAGCTACCGCCTCGCTTACGCTTCGGGTTACGAGGGTCGCCGTCGCGAAATGTTCCATTTTCCCTCACGAACAGTATTATGTCTCAGAGATCTTTCAAGTCTGGTGGACCGCTAGGCTATAATTGTCGAGCGACTGATTGTTGAATGCCTTACTGGTCTGGCACCCATGAACATTACTCTGTTCGCCATGCGACGGCCCGTCACCATGGTGATGGCTGTCGTTGCCATAATCGGCGGGGGCGTCTTGGCGCTGAGCCAGATGCGGGTCGATATCTTTCCGGCCATCAACGCGCCGCAAATCTATGTCATCAACAACTATGCCGGCTTTTCCCCCGAGCAGATCGAAGGGATCATCACCAATGTCTACGAGCAGAATTTTCAATATGTCGACGGCGTAAAGAACATCGAGTCCAAAAACATCCAGAACTTTGTTCAGCTCAAGCTGACCTTTTACCCGGGCACCAACATGGCGGCGGCCATGTCGCAAGTCGTCAGCTTGACCAATCGTGCCCTCGGTCAGATGCCCCCCAGCGTGCTGCCGCCGTTTGTGATTCGCTTCGACGCGGGCACGGTCCCCATCGGCTTCCTAGTGATGGAGAGCAAGACCCGGCCGCTGGGCGAGTTGGCCGACATGGGCCTGTTCCGCATCCGACCGATGTTGGTAGCCGAGGTCCCCGGAACGATCTCCTTTTCGCCCTATGGCAGCAACACTCGCGCCATCGTGGTGATGGTTGATCCCAATCGCCTCCGCGCCCACAACTTCACGCCCGACGACGTAGTGGCGGCCTTGGAGCGGGGGAACCTGGTGGTGGCATCGGGCAACATCTACGCTCGAGCGGAGATGCCCTTGGTGCCGACCAACGCCATGATCGTCGATCCGCAAGAGATCGGTAAGATTCCCGTCAAGTTAGGCACGGACGTCTACATTCGCGACGTGGGAGTCGTCGAGGACGCCACCGACATCAATTATGGCTGCGCGCTGGTCAACGGCCGCAAGTCGGTCTACATCCCGATCGTCAAGAAGGACACCGCTTCCACCCTCACCGTGGTCCGGCAGATCCACCGGGCCCTGCCGATGCTCCGGCAGGCGGTGCCTGAAGACGTCAGCGTCCGCTACGAGTTTGACGAGTCGCCGGCGGTGCGGGCAGCAATCAAGAGCGTGGGCACCGAGGGGGCCATCGGGGGAGCCCTGACGGCCCTCATGATCTTGCTATTCCTCCGCGATTGGCGGAGCGTCTTGGTGGTGTTGATCAGCATTCCTCTGTCGCTCACCAGTTCCTTGATCGGACTGTGGGTCACCGGGAACACGCTCAACATCATGTCTTTGGGCGGGCTGGCGCTGGCCATCGGCATCTTGGTGGACGAAGCTATGGTGACCATCGAAAACACTCATACCCAGATGCGCCATACCGATTCCATCTCCCGTGCGGCGCGGCGGGCGAACGCCACCACCAACACCGCCCGACTGTTGGCCATGCTCTGCATCCTGTCGGTCTTCATCCCGGCATTCATTCTGCGTGAGCCGGTCCGCTCGCTGTTCATGCCGCTGACGCTGGCGGTGGGCTTTTCGATGATCGCCTCCTACCTGCTTTCCAGCGCGCTGGTGCCGGTGCTCACCGTCTGGCTGGTGCGCCTGCCGGGGGCGGAGGGCCATCGGGAAGAATTCTTCGACCGCCTCCTGCCGCGTTTTGCAGCAGTAGTGGCGGCCACGGTGCGGCATCGCTGGATCGTGGTCTCGGCCTACCTGGTCGCCTGCGGACTGCTGATCTGGCTGGTCGGCCGGCAGGTGGGCACCGAGCTGTTCCCGGTAGTGGATACCGGCCAGTTCGTGGTCCGCTTTCGCGCCCCACCGGGAACGGAATATGAGCTGACGCGGAAATGCGCCATCAAGATTTTGCAGGTGATCGACCAGCAGAGTCACGGCAACTTGGGACAATCCATCGGCTATGTTGGGTTGGGGGCCACCAACGTGGCCACCAACAATATCCTGTTGTTCATGCGGGCCAGCGACGACGGGCTGCTTCGCGTGAAACTCCAAGAGAACAGCGGCGTGGCGGTCGCCGCCCTCCAAGAGCGGCTCCGCAAGGCCTTGCCCGCCGAGGTTGTCCCTTGGCTGGCTAAGATCTTGCGCCAGGAAGGCTACTCGCCCGACGAAGCCCAAGCCCGCGCCCGGCAAGTTTCCTTCGGTTTCCAGCCGGGCAACATCGTCGCCGAGGTCATGAGTTTCGGTTCTCCCACCCCGGTGGAAGTGATGGTGATCGGGCCGGAGCGGCCGTTGGTTGAAAAGCACGCCCGGCGCATTCTCGACGAAATGAAAAAAATCCCCACCTTGCGAGACGTGCAATTCTACCAGCAGCTCAACTATCCGACGGTGCGGGTGGACATCGATCGCCAGAAAGCGGGCCTCAGCGGCGTGGCCGTCAAGGACGTCACCGACGCCTTGCTGGTCGGGACCTCGTCCAGCCGCTATGTAGTCCGCAACTTCTGGCGCGATCCGCGGTCAGGGGTCGACTATCAGGTCCAGGTCCAGGTCCCTACCACCAAGATGAATCGGCCGCAACAGGTGGAGACGCTGCCGCTGAAGAAGGTCACCCCGCAGAGCAATCTGATGATCCGCGACGTGGCCGCGGTGCAGACCGGCACCACCCCCGGTGAAATCGACCGCAGTGCCATGCAGCGGTACCTGAGCATCACCGCCAATATCGAAGGCGACGACCTCGGTGAGGCGACGCGGCGCGTCAATCAGGCCATCGCCGCCGCCGGCCCGCCGCCCCGCGGGGTGCGGGTGAGCGTCCGCGGCCAGGTGGCCCCGATGAACGAAATGTTCCGCTCGTTGGCCATCGGCCTGGCGCTCTCGGTGGTGGTGATCCTGGTCTTGCTGACCGCTTACTTCCAGTCGTTCCGCCTGGCGCTGATCTCCATCGGCGGCGTGCCAGGGGTGATCTGCGGCGTGGCCACCATCCTCTTGCTTACCGGATCCACCTTGAACATCGAGTCTTTTATGGGCTCGATTATGTGCATCGGTGTCTCGGTGTCCAACTCGGTGCTGCTTTCGACGTTTATGGACGACCACTGGCGAACGGGCGCCGCGGTCCGCCAGGCGGCCATCGAGGGTGCCCGCGACCGGCTCCGCCCGATCCTGATGACGGCCGGGGCTATGATCTTGGGTTGCGTGCCCATGTCGCTGGCCTTGGAGGAAGGCAGCGCCATGGAGGCCCCGCTGGGACGCGCCGTCATCGGCGGGCTGGTGGTCTCGACCTTCGCCACTTTGTTGATCGTGCCGGCCATGTTCGCCGTCGTGATGGGCAATCAGAAGAAGGTCTCGCCGTCGATGGACCCCGACGACGCTGGCGGACGTTATTTCGATCCTGACGGACTCGATGGTACCGCCGCCCACGGCGGTCCGCGGCCGGAAGAAGGTCCCACCTTGCC
>JAJYGU010000441.1 GCA_021784975.1 Planctomycetota bacterium | reverse complement strand
GTGGCGGGCAGGGCGTAGAGGGCCGCGTTAACGCCGGCGAACGAGCCGCGTCCCTGCATTGCCCGGCCTTGATCGGCCACTGCGATGATCCCGGCCATTTCCGGGGCCGAGGCGCTGGTGCCTCCCCACAGTCCCCAGCCGCCCTCGGCCACCGAGTAGATCAACGTGTTGGGCTCGGCGTTCAACGACACGTCCACGGCCCCCCGGCGGCCGGTCCACTCGGCGCCGTACTGATACGACGGCTCAGCTTCATAGCTGCTGTAGCCGCCGCCGGTCGCCCAATAGACGTGCGAGGCGTCATAACCGTCGTTCCATACGCTTTCGCTGTAGTAATTTCCGCCCGACATGGTCAGCTTGGTTCCACCAACGCTGAGCACGTTCGGCGAGTCGGCCGGGTAGCTGGGCAGGCCATGATCCCCGGCCGAGGCCACGAAGGTGACGCCGGTATGACGCCAGGGCGTGGTAAACAGGCCGTCGATGTAGCCTTCCGCGGAAGATTCGCCGGCCGTCAGCCCCCAGCTCATCGAGACCACCGAGACGCCGGGCAGGTTGCGGGCCCAATCGACGCACTGATACAGCCCGGCCGGGTCCCGCTGATTCGCCTCGTAGAGGACGATCTTCGCCCCGGGGGCGAAGGCATGGACCAGTTCCACATCCATGGCCATCTCGCCCTCCCAGCCCGCGTTGGCGTAGGGAGTGGCGCCGTTGTAGATTTCCTGGTAGACGGTCAGGCTGGCCGTGGGCAGCCCCATGGCGGTATCGAAGGTAGCCAGCTCGCTCCAGATATTCGGGTCGCTTCCCAGGCCGGTGATGGCCACCGTCTGCCCGCGGCCGTCGGCGGGCGTGCTGCCGAAGCTGATGCGATTCAGCCCGTAGGCGCTGCGGAGGTCCTTTGCGGTAAACAGGGTCTGAAGGCTGGAAGAGCTTGCCAGCGCGGGGGCGACGTTCGCGGCCAGCGGTGCGCGGTCGGCGAGCGTCGCATCGTGCACGGCGAAGACTTGCAGCGGGGCGGCCGACATGAGCGTCCGCGGTTCGAGTGGTTCAAAGCCGGCCTGGCGCCGGCGGGCGTGATGCCCGTCGCGGCGCAAAGCGTGTTTCCTTCCCGTCGAGAATAGCCCTCTGAACATGACCAGTCTCCTTGCAAAATTGCCCAAGCCGAGTGGTTTTCTGACGGCCGCCCATCGGCCGTCCGCAATAGAGACGGCCGGCAAGCGCGCGGATTGCGCGCGGAGACGCCGCGCTAAGACGGATTATTCACCGCCGCCAAAGGTGCCCCGCGCAGTGTGGGCAATCGAAACCCGAAGCGTAAGCGAGGCCAAGTATTGTGGCCGTCCTCGCTTACGCTTCGGGTTACGATGCGGTGGTGAATACTTTGAGCTAAGCTGTTTCCGGCATGATGAGCGGCAGGACTTGCCGTCCGCGCTTGCGGTAGAGCCGGAAATCACGGTCCAGGGTCATGACCGTGCTTTCCGGGTTCAGTTCCGCCATGCAGACCAGGCATCCGTCGGCCAAGGACATGGGAAGGTTGGCATACTTGCGAAGAAGACGAGCGACCGGCTCCAGGTGGTCGGCCAGGCGAAAGGGCATTTCGACGACGTGGCGGCGGAGCAGCTCAAACACGGCGGTGCTGCCGCCCGGTGCAGCCCGCAGCAGGAAACACGCCTCCGAAAGGACCGCCTCGCAGGTGATAAGCGGCGGTTCGGCCCGAGCCCACTGGAGCTTCGCCCACTCGTGGTACTTGTCGCGGCGGTTCAACAAGGCGACCAAGGGGCCGGCGTCCAGCAACACCCGCCGATTCATCGGCCGTATCCCCGCAGGTGCCTTTTGTGGGTGGACAGATCGGCCGGGCCGACGAAACGGCCGACCAGATCAGCCGCCAGTTCCAGGCACGATCCGGGCGGGGCGAGAGGCTGCGAGAGGTGTTCCTCCAGGATGGCGCGGACCACGGCCGACTTGCTCTGACTCCGCTGGCGGGCGGCGGCCGCCAATCGGGCGGCGGTGGCTTCCGGAAGTCTCAGACACAGGGTCTTCATAGTGGCCCCTTCCCAGCCCACCCAGCTTGGCTTGTATAATACGTTCTTCGCTTGCGTAATACGTTTCTGCCACTATTGTAATACACAACCGCTCCTCGGTCAATCACGGGCCGCAGCGCCTGCGTTGCAAGATCGGGTTCCTGACGAACGCTGAAGCAGGTTGTCGCCGCTGAAAGACCGTTCTGGCCCGTTATTCACTCACCGAAACGCTGTCCTCTCATCGCCGGTGCAATGCAGTCGATGACGTTGAAGACGGCAAACTCCGCCACGTTGGTGGTCAGGAGCGAGCGAATTCCGGCCTGCTGATAGGTGGCTGCCAACAGCGTATCAAGCAGCCGTTTTCGACCAAGTGCAAGCTGCTCCAGCCAGGTAAAGAACTGATTCGTCGCGGCAGTGTCCGGAAACACGTGGTCGACTTCGCTCGCCGTCCACCATTGCTCCGCGATCTGACGGGCTTGCTGCACGCTCAGCGGGTGGGTGAACCGCCGAGGATCGGTAACGACGTGGATGAACTCCGCAATCACCTGCGGCGCCATCCCGATCCGGTTGCCTGCCGTTACCAACTGCAACAGCATTTGGCGAGCCGCCAAATGTTCCCCATGTTCTGCTACCTCCGCGGCTACAAGAAAGCCGGTGTCGATTCCGTGAATCATGGCCGCCCTTCGAGCATCTCGCCGAGCAAGTCATCCTCTGGCACCAGCGGACGGAGCACCCGTCCGAGGCTGACCGGGCGGATGTCCAGAATGCTGTGGCGTCCAACGTCCAGACCCTCGACGGTGACTCGCACCTTTTCGCGATCCTTCAGCGGCAAGGGCCGCTCCAGTTTCAAGACGCCATTTTCGTAGGTCGCCTCAATCACGTAAGACATGCGTCGTCCTTTGCGGAAAGACCCTCACTGGGAAGTCTCCCTCATCGCTCGCCATTATACCGAAATCGGCGCTTGCGGACACCCCCAGCCTTCGCCTGACCTCTTTCGAAGGGAGAGGAAAAAAGGCCCGGCGGGGCCTTGGAACCCGTTGTGAAAAAGGCCTGCCAAGTCCGCCAGGCTGCTTTCTCGTTTGGGCGATGCCCGCCGCGCGGTCGCGATGCCGGGTCAGGCTGTCGATTCACGCCCCAGAGGCGCTGAACTGGGTTGTCGCCGCTGAAACACAGTTAAAACCCTAAGCGGTCTACTCATTGCTCGCTTTGGCTTTCTTGTAGTCGATCAGGGCTGCCTTCTGCGACTCGTCCAGGTCATACTTGGCCGCTTCCGCCGGCGTCGGCCGACGCAGGGGACGAATCACCCGGAAGCCGACGAAGTCGGCGTCGGTGAAGTACCAAATGCTCTGGGGAATCTGCGGGTCTTGCTGCTTCCACTCCTTCGACGACCCGCGCCGGGCCGCGCTGCGCAACAGTGGGGCCTCGTCGGTCCAGGCGCCGCCGCGCACCAAGCGCGGATATTCCGTGTTGCCGAGCGCCAGCGGGCTGTCGACCACCTTGCCCGAGGCTGTCAACTGTTTGTAACGATCGGGCACATACTGGTCGCAGCACCACTCGGCCACATTTCCGTGCATGTCGTACAGACCCCACGGGTTCGGCTTCTTCTGGCCGACCTTGTGGTATTTCTCGTCGCTGTTGGCCGCGCTCCAGGCGTAGTCGTTGAGCTTCGCCGGATCATCCCCGAAGGAGTAGGCGGTCTTGGTGCCTGCCCGGCAGGCGTACTCCCACTCGGCCTCGGTCGGCAGGCGATAGTAGTGGCCGGTCTTGGCGGTCAGCCAGTTGCAGTACATCTTGGCGGCCAGTTGGGTCATGCAAATGGCCGGATAGCCTTCCTTTCCCATGCCGAAGGTCATGTCGCTGTAAGGCTTGGTGGGCCGGGCCACCGCGTCGGCCATCTTGTCGGCCGCGGTGGATTGCCGGTTCAGCACCTGGCGGCGTTGCCGGTCCAACCCCAGCCCCCACAGTTCATATTCGTCCCAAGTGACTTCGCATTTGCCCATCCAGAACGGCTCGATCTTCACCTGGACCTGCGGGCCCTCGTCGTTCTTGCGGCCTTTTTCGCCGGCCGGGCTGCCCAGGATGAACTCGCCGCCGGGGATCGGCACCATGTCGAACTTGACATCGCTGCCGGCGATCTTTTCCGTGTAGGGCTTCATGTCGGCGGCAGCCGCGGGCTTGGCCGCCATTTCAGTCTTTCCAGGCTTCTCGGGGGTGGGCGACTTGGCGACCGGAGACTTCGCGGCCGGACGGTTGTTGGGCGCCTGGGCCAACGTGGCGGCAGCCGGGGCCGCCCGCTGCGAGACATGCTTTGCCGGCGCGGCGGCAGGCAACCGTTTGACCGGCGTTTCTGTTGCGGTCACATGGTGGGTCATCGGCTTGGCGCGGTCGGTTACTGGCTTAGGCTTTTCCGGGGCGGGTTTGGCGGCTGGCGCCGCCGGCTTGACGTTTTCCACTGCCGGCTTGGGTCCGCTGCTCTTGGCCGGCTCGGGGGTCCGGGGCGTGCAGCCCAACATGACTGTCAAAGCCAAAACACACAACCACGTGGCAGGCTGTTGCCAAGCACGCCGCCGACAGACTACGCTAAGCATGAGGTATTCCTTTCGGCCCAACGACCGCAGAGAGACGCCGCAAAACGAAGCAACTCAATCCCGATCATGGGAGTAATCGCATGGGAAAGCACTTGCTCTTGTGGCTCTTGGCGGGACAAACTGCTATCGGCTTAGCCGGCGAGCCGGCCGGCAACCGCTATCAGTTTACCCAGATCGAGATGGCGGTGCCAATCAAGATCACATTGTACGCCTCGGATCGCCCCACCGCAAGCAGGGCGGCCCAAGCGGCCTTTGACCGCTTCCACGCCCTGAACTCCATTTGCAGCGACTACGACCCGCAAAGCGAGCTGCGCCGACTCTGCCGCACCTCATCGGCGGGGCATCCGGTTCGGGTCAGTAGCGATCTTTGGCGGGTCCTCGTCCGTGCCCAAGAGCTGGCGGCACGGTCGGGGGGCGCCTTTGACGTAACCATCGGCCCGGTGGTCCGGCTTTGGCGCAATGCCCGACGCACTAAGGAGCTCCCCGCGCCGGAATCCCTGGCCGAAGCCCGGTCGCGCGTGGGCTATCAATGGATGCGGCTCAATTCGCACGATCAGAGTGTTGAACTGTTGAAGGCCAACATGCGGCTGGATCTGGGCGGTATTGCCAAGGGCTACGCGGTCGACGAGGCGATGGCCGCCCTGCGCCGGCACGGGATTGCCCGGATGATGGTCGAGGCCGGCGGCAACCTCGGCTTAGGCGACCCTCCGCCGGGCAAGGCCGGCTGGCGAATCGGCATCGCCCCGCCCGACGCACGCCGCCCGCCCCACGAGTACCTCGAACTGGCCCGCTGCGCAGTTTCCACCTCGGGCGACATGTGGCAATACGCCATCATCGGCGGCAAGCGCTACTCGCATCTCATCGACCCGCACAGCGGCCTGCCGCTCACCGACCACAGCAGCGTCACCGTCGTGGGTCCAGACGGTCTGAGCACGGACGGTCTGTCGTCGGCCGCGGCCATCCTCGGCCCGGAAAAAGGCTTGAAGCTGGTGGAGTCAGCGCGCCATTTGGCCGCCTTCATCGTTCGCACCGTCGATGGCAGAGAGCAGACCTTTCAGTCAAAGCACTGGCACGATTTGCCGAGAGCCGGTGAGTTGGGCGCCGCGCCGGGAATATAGTTACGCGTCGCGCCAAAATGAGCTGATCAATTTTTCCAGTGGAGCGCGGGCGTCTCGCCCGCTTTTTCGGTGGCGGGCGGGACGCCCGCGCTCCAACACGCCTTCAAACTATGGCGACGCGGCGACTCAAATAGGTCAGGCACCCCGTGCCTGACGAAGTCGCTCACTTTTTCGCAGCCTCAGCCGACCGTACTTGAGCTTCTGCCGGTCTAGCATAAAATGGTGGGCGTCGACCTCCATTCCGAGGGGTTCGCCCGGTGTCCGCCGGACGAATGTCGGTGAGGTTCGGTGCTTTGGATGTCCGTCGGTTCACTGATCGAACGGGGAGGACCAGATGAACGATTACGGGAAGACAGAGAAACAACTCGTCGAAGAACTGGCCGAATTGCGACGACGAATTGCCGCCTTGGAGGAGTTACGACAATTCGAGCAAACGTCGGCCCCCAGCAAGGCCATCCTGAACGCGGTCATCGAAAGCTTGCCGTTCGACTTTTGGGCCATCGGTCTCGACGGTCGCTACATGATGCAGAACTCGGCCAGCAAGAAGCACTGGGGAGAAATCATCGCAAAGCGTCCCGAGGATGTGGCGGAGACCGAGAAAGACCTTGCCGTTTGGTTGTACAACAATCGGCGTGCTCTCGCCGGCGAGAGGGTCGATGCGGAGGTACAGCTTCAGGTCCAAGGCAAGACCCAGTTCTACCACAACGTGATTGCTCCTATCATTGCGGACGGCCGCATCCAAGGCATTCTGGGCGTGAATATCGGCATCAGCCGGCGAAAACGGGCGGAAGCTGCGCTGCGGGAAAGCGAGCAGCGTTACCGCACCTTGACGGAATCATTGCAGCAGGCCCATGGTGAACTGGAGCAAAAGGTTCAGCAACGGACGGTCGATTTGCGAAAGGCCAACGAAGAACTGGCGGTGTTTCGCCGCTTTGCCGAGGCTTCCACCCAGGGGTTTGGGATGGCGGATCCGGAGGGCAGAATCGCCTATGTGAATCCAGCTTTTTGCCGCTTACTGGGCGAGGACAAACCCGAAGACCTCGTCGGCAAGAGCTTCACGGATTACTTCGGGGACGAATGGAGGGATCGACGGGCCAATGAGGTCATTCCCATCTTGGAGCGACAGGGATCCTGGAAGGGCGAACTCTTGCTGGCCTCACGGCAAGGAAACGTCACTCCGACCTGGCAACATGCTTTCTTGCTGCGGGATGAGGGCGGCAAGCTGTTTCGTCGATGCCTTGTGGTGACGGACATCACCGAACGCAAGCGGGCTGAGGAGCAACTTCGCGAAAGTGAGGAGCGGTACCGAACACTCGTCGAAACCTTGCCGGACGCGGTGCTGATCGCCGACTTGGCCGGGCATATCACTTTTGCATCTCGGCGGCTAGCGGAGATGTACGGCATCGAAGACGTTGCGGAAATGCTGGGCAGAGACCCGCTGGATTTCATCGACAAGGAAGATCACCAGACATTTCTGGCGAATCTTAAGAAGGCCGTCGAACAGCGAATCAGCCGGCATGTCGAGCACAAGTTGCTGAGAAAGGATGGCACGTCGTATCCTGGGGCCATATCGGTCGCCGTCATCGAAGATGCCGCCGGAAATCCAATCGCCCTCACCGCTCTCATCCGCGACATCACCGACCAGAAGCAGGCGGAGGAAGCACTGCGACAAAGCCGTGACGAACTTCAGGCGATCTACGATTCCGTTACCGACGGAATCGAGCAAGCCACCGAGATTGCCGTGACCAACAATTTCCCCAGAAGCGGTAAATGTGTTCGCCCGAAGACCGCCGTGAAAGGCAAGCGATTCCTCTGTGCCAAATGCCGCAAACGAAGCCCGAAGCCTGTGAAGACTCCAGCCCCGTGGTATTGCCCGACCTGCCTCAAAGAGATCGAGGCCGCCAAGGCGAAAGCGACCGACTGATCCTCTATTTCTCTCCCATCAGTTTCGCCACCGTCGGCTCGATGGCCTTGGCCCAAATCAAGTAGCCTTTCTTATTAGGATGGAGCAGGTCGGGCATGATGTCGCGGCTGAGCGTGCCGTCCGGGGCCAGAAACTTGGAACCGATGTCGAGATAGTAGATCATTTTGCCGTCGGCCAGCTTGGCGATGATCGCGTTGGCCTTCTCGTTCACCTGCCGCTCGCGGTTTTGCGGGTTGGCGCCCCGCGGGAAGATCGCCAGCACCAGGACCTTGGTGTCGGGCAGTTTTGCCCGCAGTTGCTCGACAATCGCCTTCACGCCTTCGGCAATCTCCTTCGGGGTGTTGCTGCCGGCGTTGTTGGTGCCGATCATTAGCACCGCCAGCTTCGGCGAAATCCCGTCGATGTTCCCGTGGTCCAGTCGCCAGAGGACGTGCTCGGTGCGATCGCCGCCGATGCCCAGATTAACGGCGTTCCGCTTGGCATAGTATTGCTGCCAAACATCCTTGCCGGACATCTCCCAGAGGTGGGTGATCGAATCGCCGATGAAGATCAGATCGACATGGCCCTGCTTGACCCGCTGGTTGAAGCTCTCATGGCGCTTCTGCCACCAGGCATCGTTGCGCGGCACGGGCACGACGGTGGCCGGCTGCTTCTGGTCTTTGGCCAGTGCCGCCGTCGAAACCAACAAAGCAGCGAACAATGCGACCCACAGCTTGACAAAACGGGATGCTCTCATGGGAGGGGCTCCATCAGTGAGGTAGGTAGGATCACAACCACCCTAAACATACTTGCTGGCCAGCAGCTTGACAAGACGGCCCGCAGGCCGGGGTGCGTTCCCGCTTTTGCGCATCCACTACCGTGGCGGCCTAGCGCAAATCGCGCGACAAGCCGCCGCGGAGCGGCGTGACTCGAATAGCCAGCGGTGCAGCGCAGCGAAACCCCTGGTGGCGAGCAGATACCGAACCAAAGCCGCGTAACGGCGCTACCGTCGAGCGATTGTAGTGCCGCTACGCGGCATGGCCCACACGATATTGACTGCCGGGGGTTTCACTGCGATCCCCCCACGGCTTCTAATCACATTTTGCCGCTCCGCGGCACCGGTACCGCTCTTGCCCGACAGTCCCCGAATTTCGCCTTACGGGAACAGAGCCATCAGGCTGTCGGCGAAGATCTTCATGCCGCGGGCATCGGGGTGGTTGATGGTGTTGAGCATGAGCGTGACGTAGGGAATGCCCTGACGCCACAGCCGGCCGTAGCGTAGCGAGGCCTCGGCCAGGGCCACGCGGTGCTTCGCGCCGAACTCTCGCAGTCCGGCCACGTAGGGCCGCGGGTCGTGGTCGATGTTCCGCTGGCTGGAAAGACCCATCCAGTCGGGCCGAACGTCGTGCGGCGTGAGAATGACCCATTCGGCCCCGATACCGGTGAAGTCGGCCAGCAACTTTCCGTAGACCTGCTCGACCTGGTGCGGGTTGAGGCCGGCGTCGTTGACAAACTCGGAGATTATCAGGTCGGGCCGTGCGGCGAGCACTTTTTCGCGGTAGTTGTGGGAACTGCCCG
>JAJYGU010000504.1 GCA_021784975.1 Planctomycetota bacterium | reverse complement strand
CCCATCCCAGCTTGATCCGGTGCGCCCGGAAGTCGAGGACCAGCACCACCATCGCACTGCGATCGTGCCGGACGCCTACGTCCAAGCAGACTATCGCGCGCTGCTGGACGCCCCACTCGCACTTCATTACTGGCCCAGACAGGGTGCAGGCCGCCTCGACGTCGGCCGGGTCCAAGGCATCGCCTGTGCCGGGCACCCACTCGTTCTCCCACAGGCGACGATACGTCGAGGCAGGCACGAGCCGCCTTTGCGCTGCCAACTGTTGCTCTGTCACCCAGTGGGCCTTCTCGTGCATCACGTCCACCATTGCGTGGGGAACGTCCTGCATCGCGTCGAAGACCCGCCGCTGCCAGCTGTCCAGCCAGCCGGCATTGCTCAGGATGATCAAGACCAGGTGTTTCTTTTTGGGCATGGTCGAGATCAACGAGTCCCAAAGGGCTTCGCCGCTGGTATCGGCCCAGTGGGTCAGCTCATCGGCGACGATCACATCGGGCAGTTGGCCATAAAAACTGGCCGCGTCGTTGCTCATCACCGCGATCTCGGAGCCCGTTTGCGTGTTCGTCAGCTTCCAGCGATCGACCCGCACGCGGGACGCCAAGGCAGGATTCAACTTCACGATCTTGGAGGCGATCTGGATCAGCACACGGGCCGCGTCGGAGTCGGTACTCAAGATGATGAATCGCCGTGCCAAGGGACAGGTCAAGAAGGGCGGCAGCAAGGCAATCACACAATCCGTGCTCTTGGAGGAACCACGATGCCGTTGGCCCCAATACCACCAGCGCTCTGGGGGTGGAGCATTGCCGCCGGCCGAGGCGATCCATGCCAGGGCCGGCTCGACAGCATGCAGGAATCGCCACTGAAATGGGGCGGCCGATTCGCCAAACGTCCCGATCGTGCCATCGACCCTCTCGATGACGAGACTGGCCCAGAATTGTTCCAGGGGGATCACGATGGGTCAGGGTCCGGAGTGATTGCTGCTGGCACGGCGCCGGCCTGTGCTGCGTCCAGAATGGCGCTCAGCGGATCGGACGGCTTGCTGGAGAAGTCGCCACCGCCCAGAAGCGCCGCTAGCACGGAATCCCGTTGCATGGTCCATTGGGCAATGGCCCAGCGCTGTTGTCGCACCTCGTCCGGCGGCATTTTCGGCGCCTCGGCCATCGACTTTTCACAGGCGCGAATGCCCTCCTCTAGCCGCAGAAGGCTTTGCACTTTGGCCCGCTGCAAAAGAGTCAAACTGCCATGTTTCTCCACCAGGAGGGTCTCTACTGCCTTGCGTAGCTGATTCGCATGGCCGTAGGCGTTGGCGAAGCGCCGTCCCAGCTTGGCATGGACCAGGCCGTGGCGCTTACTGCGTAGGCCATGACGCACGGCGTTGATATTTCCTTCGGGTGCTGGCATCGTCGTAAATCCTTTCACTTGTGTTTCTTTGGTGTTTCAAACTGCTCCTGCTTGTTCAACGGGTATTCCGATAACGGGCGGACACGTGGCAATGGCCACCATCACGGCGCCGCGAAAAGTCTTCGCCGGCCTCGTGGCGAAGTTGTTCGTCGTGTGGCACAGGCGGCATTGCTGGGCGAGAAGCGGCCAGACTGACGACCCGCCACTCGGCGATCCGGTAGGCGCGGACTTGGGCCATCGCTAGCTCCTTGCCACGTGGACGGGAACTTCGGCCAAGTTCAACTGCCAAGCGGCCAGATAGCGGCTATGGCCACAGGTGATGCCGTCGTGCTTGTCGACGATGATCGGCTGGCGAAAGCCAGACTGGCAGATCGACGCCGCCACGGATTCCACCATGCCTTCGTTCTGGCAGGGATTGCTAGCATAGGGCTTGATGTCGCTGATCTTCCAGATCTTGACTGTCATTATCACCTCGCTCCTGTAAAGCCCGGGCAACAGAAATAGGATCCGTCGACAGGGCGGCTTGTATCCATTCAATGCCGGCTTGCTGGAACTGGCGGGCGTGTTTTTGCATCTCGTACCCTGTCTCCGTATCCTAAACCTCGTCTTCCCCGAGAAATTCAGGGGTTTCGGAGACAACCGCATCGTCCGCCAACCCGTCGTCCGCTGGTCCAGTCAATGACTCGCTATCGCCGTTTCCCCCTACCGCTGTCTCCGAAACCTCGGTTTTCTTCGAAGATTTAGGGGTTTCGGTTACGGAGACATCCATTCGTAACCTGAAAACACGCGTCGGTCTGCCGCCGGCTCGCCCGTGCTCTGATGTCTCCCAAACCCCAGCTCCTGCCGTGGCCAACTCATCCAGGCATTTCTCGGCCTCGTCTGACGTGGCGAACCGGCGTGAGCAGCGACGAAGATCGTTCGCGGTGATTCGCCCGCCTTTTCGCTGTATCAGCTCGACGACCTGGCGCCGCTCCACTTCCGTCTCCGATTCCTCAATGATCGCGTAGACTCGCTCAGCCTCGTAGCGAAACCATTTGGCCAGCTCGACGCCGGCCATCATGGAGCTCATGTCGATCATCACGTCGTTGGCCATCGTCCACGTATCCGCGGATACGATATTCGCCATGCAGAACACCAGCGCGAACCTCGCGGCGTAGGCTTCCAACTTGGCGTAGGCGGCGGCCAACTTCCCGTATGCCGCCTCCATCACCTCGGCGTGCTCCTCGTAAAACGAGATCCAGATGCGCTTGGCCTCGGCCGATAATGGCACGTCGATCGGGACAGCCGGTTCGTCCTCATTGGACGCGAAGTTAAGTGCCAGTAGACGGGAGTAGATTCTCTCCACGGCCTTGTAGGTGTCGAGATCGACCGACGCTTCGGTCCACTTCTTCGCCACCCTTGGTGGAGAAGCCAGCAGCAGCCGTGCAGCCAGACCGTTGTCGAAGTACACGTCTCCCAAGGCGCGCCGCAGGGCCCGGGGCTGGATCGTGCCGGCCAGAGAAACGGCAGCACGCTTAACAAAGAGCGTCTTCTTCGTAGCCGTCTTGCGATCGACAATCAACGACTCGGCGCGATGGATCGATAACCACTTGGCGACGTCGGCGCCACCGCGTGCGTGATACTGGTCGAACCCACCGAGCCAGGTGGCCAGCTCGTCTACCGCCGCCAACACGCCTCTGGGGTTTTCCGAGAGAATTTCGGCCAACGCCTCGATCGTGATGTCGTTGACGATGTAGCGGTTGGCGTGCGGCTCCATAGGCTTCTCCGGCGGCGGCTCCCCGTGGCTACGGCCCTTCCTTTTCCATTCCGCGTAATCCGCGTCATAAAGCGCTTTGTTGCGTTCGTGTTGACGGAGGAGTTCTGGGAGCTGATCTAGCTGCCAATCCTGCGCGGCGCGAAGTGGTTGCAATGCCAAAGCCTGCGCTGGGCTTTTCATGGTTCCACTCTCGGCCACCACGCTGGCCCAGATGACCGCAGGCTCGTGCCATCCAGGCTTCACGGTGATGCGCCTTGTCGCGCCAATCGCAGACGCTAACCCGGCAAGCATCGGCAGCGCGATGTACGCCGGATCGCATCGCATCGCGCGCGAACCCGCCAGCACATAGTCCTGGATCGGCTTGGGGAGCACGTTCGTCGGGAACGGACGCCACGGCAGGGTCTTGGCCGGAGCTGTCCGTGTTGCATGCGGCTTCTCGCTGATGACGGACTTCAATCCAAGCAATTCCGCCGCGGCCTTAACGGCTGCCCGGCAATCGCCGGCGTGCTCCAATTCGCAAAACACTTCGAACGGCTGTCTCCAAAAGCCATTACTCAACGGATCATTGGAGGAATGATGGAAGGAACGATTGTCGCTGATGGTTACCGATAGACTCCTGCCCCCAGGCCGCTTCCAGCGGTTGCCGTAGCGTTGGTAGCCATGCACCTCGAGGGCCTCCTCGATGGTCGTCCGTCGGTTATACTCGTCGATGACGCTCGCTCGCCCGTTGCTTCGGTACTTCGTGCATGTGCCTGCTGCATGCTCCTTCGTTTCCATCTGTTGGCGGCTTAATGGTGCCTCGTCCAGCTTGCGGGCGGCGGACAGAAGTGCGTCCGCTACGGCCTGCGACACGACGGGAATGTTGGTGAAATCACCAGAGATGGCTTCGTAGCGCCGGCCCGTCGGGTGCAAGCTTCCGGGAGCCAAGGCGTAACCGCCTTCCGCTCTTGTCTCGACCGCGATGCGACGACCCTCCTCTTCCGTTTCATCGCGCACGTATGCCAGTTTGTCGTTCCTGCCCGGCTCCAGACAACGAAGCCAGACTTGATATCCGCCGCCCTCCCGGCCGGTACGCTGTACGGGGAGGCCATCGGCGAGATTCCCAACTTGCTCGCGCCACGCCTCGTAGAAGCGAGCCTCGTCGAAGTCGATGATGAGCAAACCGCCCGAGACGTTCCCCCCTATCGCAGCTATGCTTTGACAGCCACGCTGGAACCATCCTTGCACCGTCTGACGACTCGGTGGCTGCTCTTGATATGGTTTCCAGCTGGGCTTGCCGTCCTCATCTCTTGGCAACAGTGCATTCTCAGGCCGCTTCGTCTGGTGTGAACAAGGGACAAGGGACAGGCCACCGGTAAGATAGCCCAGAGCGGCGTCAAGCAGACCGTTGTTCTGGATCGCGGCGGGATCAGCCATTTGCTTGGCCCTCCTCATCTGCCACAAGCGGTTTAGGGACTTTGAGGAGCTCAGATGCCAGCCGACTCCAGCCGTCGCTCGGCAGCCTCGATCGCTTTCTGGCGTTGAGCGGTCGGACGTGGTTGCGGAGCCACCGCCCTAGGCTCGGCCTTGGCGGTCAGCGCATCGAAGAATCGTTGCAGCGCCTCCATGCTCGTGCATCGCGTGGCGCCTACGCAGAGCGTTTCGAGGCGAACTCCTCGGCACCCGGCCTGGGCCCAGCGGTACAGAGTGGCAACGTTGGGCCGTTTGCCCTTGCGGCGGCAGGGAAGTCGTTTTGCGGCCTCCGTGAGGGAGAAGGTCTCTTCTAGGGAAATGTCGATCATCGCATATCCTTCCGTATGTTTTGTTTGATTCGCAATCGAATCAATCTACATACCAAGGTAGCGATGGTTTCCGTGGTGAAAACAGAAAACGCCCTAAAAACAAGGGCGTTTTGGCAAGTCGCGTTGCTGGCGTGTTGTCGGCGTTGCCGGCGTGTTGTCGGCGTTGCCGGCTAACTTGATTTCAATGCGAAACGCCGATTGTTGTCGGCAAGCTGAAACGTCCGCTCGTCCTTAAACCACACTTCCCATGACCTTTCGGCTTGTCGAATGACCCATACCGTTTTGTTCGCCTTCTGGTTTAGCCGTCGCATGTTCCTGCTGGGCTTCTCGCCCATCCAGATGCATATCTCTTTTTTTTGGCCGGTAATGGGGCCGTATTTGTATGCTTCTGGTCGTTGCTCAGTAGGCTCGTGACACCACTTTTTATTCCCGTCCGCGTCGTCAAGGGCGTCGTTGGCCGTGGCCGCTGGGGGCTCGCCAGGGGCCGCCGCCGGATCGCACGTCCCGATTATCTGCTTGAAGGCTTGCAGCAGGTCGGCCAGGAGGTTAGCCGGCACGTTCAACGGCCGCTTATCCTTCTCATCCTTACGAAGCAAGGCGAGCCACAATGGCCCCTCATCGAATCGCAGCAGGCTAGGGGGCACGTCTGGACAAGGTCGCCCCGAACTCTTCAGGGCGGACTTTGCCTTGCGGAAGGCGTCGACAGCGGCAACCGGAGCGATCTCGTCGTCGTCTCGCAGCCTTTGTATCCACGCTTCGCAGTACGCTTTCAATCTGACGGGATCGGTCAGCCCCATACTCGCTTCTTGAAGCCGCACGGCTTCGGGGTCAAAGCCCTTCGACTTTCGCCATTCTCTGTCAAGCCGCTCCGCTACCTGTCGATTCCATTCTCTCGCAAACCATGTCCACTCCTCTGGGCACTTCACCACAATGCCGGGGATCTCGCACGTTGGGATGTGGAGGCCGGCTCGGAGACAGTCGGCCACCACAGATTCGGGGATGTAGTGGCGATTGGGGGCGTGATCGGCCGCTGCAGAATCGGGCTTGGCGGCCGTCGGCGATGTCGAACTGTTGCGGGAGTTCTCTAACGCGTCCCGAAGCGATTGGACAGCGGGACTAAACAATTCGTCAAGCTGTTCGACCGTGCCGACGGTGAGTTCGCGGCGCAACACCACGGCAACCTGCTCCGCGGCGTCGGGGGCCAGATCGCGCAGAACGGCTATCCGCTCCCCCGCTTCCGACCACTTGATGCCGCGAACCATGCTGGCCAGGGTGTCTTTGGAGTATCCTTGCACAAGCTGTTGCCGCTTCGCTTCGGCCGCGTTGTGGACTTCATCCCGGACGAATTCCAGAAACGCAACATGCCCGGCCGGGGTTGCCGAATAGCGCTCCAGCAAGGACAAGTTTGCTATGCTCTCGCCTTTCTGTACGGGTCGGCCCGAGCCGGCCCCGCCCTTCCCTTCACCTTTGTTCGGCGTGGCGGCGGGTGAGGTTGCCAAAGAAGAAGGGCCTTCTCTCGATTTGAGTGCATCACGCGCCGCCCTTCTTGCGGCCTCATCCTGAATTCGAACAATCAAGCGACCGCATATTGTGTGTCCGGCCCTTCGCGCAATTTGCTGGAGACAGGCCAACACCTGGGCCCAAGCAGACCTGACCTCGCCTGGGTCGGGCAGCCAATTCAACTCATCAACCGGCCAGCCCACGCCTTCGTAATCATTGCGGTCAATCAGATCATCATTGAGCTTGGTCAAGATGGCACGCGCGACACCCTGATGCACCTTTTTCGCAAACGACCTCCCCATTTCGTGATAGCTGGCAGCGTCGATCCCGACGATTGCCTCAGGCACGTCCGGGTAAAGACCACGAAACTCATTAGCCTGTCTGGGCAACGATTTCGTTTTCTTGATTGCCCATCCAAGCTTTTCAAGCTTCTTTGATAGGGCATCCGCGCAGTCAGATCCCTTGGCCACCGGCCACGCGAATTGGCACAACTCGTCTG
Source organism: Planctomycetota bacterium (assembly GCA_021784975.1). Lineage (GTDB taxonomy): Bacteria > Planctomycetota > Planctomycetia > Pirellulales > Thermoguttaceae > JAJYGU01. The sequence continues at coordinate 2,271 of JAJYGU010000504.1, read as the reverse complement.
CAAGTGAAACCGCGCGGCAGACCGCGCGGGTTAGAGGAGAATCGGCCATGATTTCGCCTTTCGTTAGATCAGGTCGGCCCGAGCCCGTGGCGAGAAAGGCGAATACCGCGCCGACCGGCCCGAGCCGCTTGCGGGAGCTACCCGCAACCCGACGATCTGATTGTGATGCTATCTCATCCGATCCTCTTTGCCACCTCCACGGCCAGCCGTGCATCGCGCTCAGCATAGACTTGGGTGACATCGGCCTTGGAATGACCAAGAATGACCTGGGCGGCTTCCAGCCCAAACTGGCGGCGAACCTCGGTAGCCTTGCTGTGACGTAGCTGATTTGCGTGCCAGTGAGCCAAGAGCACCGGTTCTACGCCCGACTCGGCGGCCTCCTTCATCCTTGTCTGGTTGGCCTTGACGATCGCCCGTGCAATGGCCCGCTGGTAGGAGTCCTTGGTATAGAACGTCCTGGGCACACGTTTTGGCCGTGCCTTCCGGCGATTCCACTGAGAAGGCTGCACGCGCGTCTTGCGGCACGCGCGCTGTTCGACATGGCGTTTCTGCTCGCTCTCCGCAGGCGAAAAGCAGTTTGCCTGGGCGTCGCGCAACAGGTAAGGCAACAGTACTTGCTGGGCTTGAGGGCCAACGTATATCACCCGCTCCCGCCCGCGGTAGGCGGTCTTGTGATCCACCGGGCGATATTCCCAGACCTCACCATTGCGGTCGACGTCGCTGGGACGAAGCTGGCAGACCTCCCCGGGCCGGGCGCCAGTCAACCGCTGAAACCGCACCATGTCAGCAACCACCGTCGGCAAGTGGGGTAAGGTATCGTCGACCACCTCGCCGGCGACCGGAAGAACGGGTTTGGACTCCCGGGCAGAACTACGGCCCATCCGTAGTCCCTCGACGGTGGCCAGCGCCGAGTACACTGCCGGCGGCACCAGGGTTCGACTGACGCCCCACTTGAACATCCGTTTCATCGCTCCTATCTGCTTGTTGACGTATAAACGGGTACATTTGGCGGCGGCGAGGCGCTCCTGGATCGCCAGCAGTCGGAGAGGGCTGAACTCGTTGGCCAACTCGTGTCCGTACATTCCCATTAGTGGCCGAATCGCCAGTTTGATGCTCTCTAGGGATCGGGTTGGTTGGCCGTTCTTCCGATAGTACCCCTCTGCGTAGTCGAGGTAGGCCGCGCACAACTCGACCACGGTGAGTTGTGTCACGGAGGTAACGAGAGCGGATGGCATGGCCGGGATGGGAGAGACGGCCAGCTCGGCTACGAAGGCAGCATATCGCTCTTTGCTCTTAGGCGAATTCCACTTGCCAAGATAATGCCGATGGCCCTTAATCTGTACGAAGGCTTGGCCGCTGCCCTTGTGGTGCCGATATTTCGGCACGGAAACCGGTTTGCAAAACATAGCAGCACGTCCTTTCGGTCACGGGGGTAGTGACTACCCCTTTCCCCATGACTTTCAGGCCGCGCTGCCGACCATCGGCAGGTAACGTAAATCCGCGTTTCGGCAAAGTTTACGGTTAGTGGGCGATGCTGGTCTCGAACCAGTGACCTCCAGCTTGTCGAGCTGGCGCTCTAACCAACTGAGCTAATCGCCCGATTCTCCCTCCGTCACCAAGTCTCCACTAAGTCGTGCAATCTTAGGCAGTTAGGGGAATTCCCCACAATGATAGTGGTCGCGATGCATGACGTCAAGTCACCGGTTTGATGACTCACTACCTTCACTGCGGAGGCTCGTTATTGGCGATGCTCGCCCGACCGGTGATGTGGGTGATGATGGTCACCCCGTTGGCGCCGTTGTTGCCGGTGACCACCGCGTGCTTTAGTCCCTTGTCCAGCAGGATCGACGGCTTGCGGCTATCGAAGGTGCAGCCTTCCACCTGGAGTTTGCCGCCATCGGCCTCCACCAAGGCGCTCCGGCGGTCTTGCGGTCGATCGCCGCTGAAGTAACAGTTCGACAGAGATAGGTAGCTCTTGCTGTGCGAAAGCACGTTTTGGGCGGCTGGTCCCCAGAAGGCGCAGTTTTGCAGCCGCACCGAGCCGGTGCAAGTGGGGCTGAGCACGATCTGGATCGGGTCTTCTCCGTTGAACGCCACGAACTGGCCGTTGGTGATCAACAGACCCATCGGCTGGAGGGCGTCGACCACGATGCAGCGATTGGCGGCGTCGGCCCCAATCCCGCAGAGCTGGCCGTTCATTGCGCCGTGGTCGGTGGCGATGAAATGGTAGCCGATCTTTACTGGAAAGATAAAGGTATTGGTGACGTACTC
>JAJYGU010000440.1 GCA_021784975.1 Planctomycetota bacterium | reverse complement strand
AGGATGCCCAACCGCCCACTGCCACTTCCGCGGCCCAAAGCCCTAATCCCCAATCCCCAATCCCTAATCCCGACAAGCGACCCAACGTACTGCGAATCGTGCTTGCGGCGGCGTTGGAGGTCGAGCGGCCGGTGTTCTTCTCGATGCTGATGGTGATGGTGGCCTACGTCCCACTGCTGTCGCTGACCAGCATCGAGGGGCTGCTGTTCCGGCCAATGGCCTTGACGATGGTCTTTGCCCTGGGCGGAGCATTGCTGTTTGCCGTCTTCGTGGTGCCGGTCTTGGCGACCTTGTTCTTCCGCCGCGGCTACCAGGAGGCGGAGAGTCGGTTGCTGGGCCTGATCCGCTCGGTCTATGCGGTAACGTTGCGCGGACTAATTGCCTGCCGCTGGTTGGTGGTAGCGGCGGTGTTGTGCATCTTGGCCGTGGTCTGGTTCCGTGTGGTGCCGCGGCTGGGCCTCGAATTCCTTCCCTACATGGACGAAGGGACTCTCTGGGTGCGGGCGAACTTCCCCGAGGGGACCTCTTTGCAGCAGACGGCCGCGTTCGGCAGGGACATTCGCCGAATTGTCTTGAGCTTCCCCGACGTGGCCTTCATTTCGGTCCAGTCGGGGCGGAACGACGACGGCACCGATCCCTTCCCGCCCAGCCGCATCGAGATGATGATCGGACCGAAGCCGCGCCGGCAGTGGACGCAGGTCAAGAGCAAGCAACAACTCGCGGCCGCCTTGGGAAAACGGTTGCGGGAGGAATTCCCGACCACCCGTTTCAATTTCACCCAGCCGATGATCGACATGGTGACGGAAGATACCAACGGCACTTCGGCGAATCTGGCGGTGGAGCTGTCTGGGGCTAATTCGGACGTGCTACTGAGCCTGGCCCGGCGGACACTCCGGCTGCTTAGGGGCATTCCCGGCGCGCAGGACGTTAGCATCGAGCAGGAGGGACCTCAGGCCCAACTCCAGATTCTCCCCGACCGTCGGCTCTGCGCACGCTACAACGTCCGCATCGACGACGTCACCCGGCTGATCGACACCGCTTTGGGTGGCGAGCCGGTGGGCACGCTCTTCGAGGGCGAGCGGCGGTTCGACATCGTGGTGCGAGTCGACCGGGCCGACGTGGCCTCGCCGCAGGCCATCGGCCGGCTGTTCGTCCACACGGCCGACGGCACGCCCATCCCGCTGGCTCAGGTGGCTAGGATCCAGGTGGCCGACGGGCAGACCATGATTGCCCGCGGTGACGGCCGGCGGCGGCTGACGGTCCGCTGCGACATCGCCGGCCGCGACGAAGGGGGTTTTGTGGCCGAGGCCCAACGCCGCTTCCACCGCGAAATCCGCCCGGCGATGCCCGCCGGTTATCGGGTCGAATGGCTGGGGATGTTCGAGAACCTGGACCGGGCCCGCAAACATTTTGAACTGCTCATTCCCACCACGGTGGCCCTGATCTTTCTGTTGCTCTGGGCCACCTTCCAGTCGTTCCGGGCGGCGTTGCTGGTGCTGGCCGGCATCCCCTTCGCCTGCATCGGCGGCATTCTGGCGCTTTACATCCGCGATATGCACATCAACGTTTCCACCGGGGTGGGCTTTGCCGCCTTATTCGGCATTGCCATTATGGACGGCGTGCTCATGGTCCGCGGGATCACCACCTTCCGCCAGCAGGGCGCCGGCCTGGCCGAATCCATCGTTCAAGGGGCCCTGGTTCGGCTGCGGCCGATCCTGATCACGGCCATCGTGGCGATCTTCGGGCTGCTGCCGGCCTCCATGGCCGCCGGCTTGGGCTCTGACGTGCAACGCCCGCTGGCCACAGTGATCGTCTGGGGGCTGTTTAGCTCCACGGTGTTGACGCTTTGCGTCCTGCCCGTGCTCTACGCCATCCTCCCCCCCGCGGTCAGCCGCCCGCTGGGCAGACAGGCGGCCGGTGGGTGATTTGGCCGCGGACAAGACGATCGTCAGGCACGGGGTGCCTGACCTACGTCGGACCTACGCTAGCGGCGCGGCTTGAAGACCACGGTGGCCAGCGGCGGCAGGGTGATGCACATCGAGGCCGGGCGGCCGTGGCTCTCCCGCCGCTCGGCCATGGCCCCCGCCCCGTTGCCCAGGTTGCTGCCGGCGTAATACAGCGAATCGCTGTTGAAGACCTCATCGTACCAACAGGCCTCGGGGACGCCGAGGCGATGGTTGGTCCGCGGCACGGGGGTGAAGTTGCAGGCAATCACCAGGAAATCGCGTGGGTCCTTGGCGCGGCGGATGTAACTTAGCGTGCTCTCGTCGTGGTTGTGGCAGTCGATCCATTCGAACCCGTGGTAGTCGAAATCGACCTCGTGCAGCGATTTTTCCCGCCGCAGGAGGCGATTCAGGTCGGCCACACACTTCAGCAGCCCTTTGTGCGAGTCCCACTGGAGCAAGTGCCACTGCAAGCTGCTGTCGAAGTCCCATTCGTTCCATTGGCCGAAGTCGTTGCCCATGAAAAGCAGCTTCTTGCCCGGATGGGTCCACATGTAGCTGTACAGCAGCCGCAGATTGGCGAACTTCTGCCAGAGGTCGCCGGGCATCTGGTCCAAGAGCGAGCCCTTGCAGTGAACCACTTCATCGTGCGACATGGGCAGGACGAAGTTTTCATGGAAGGCGTAGATCAGACTGAAGGTCAGCTCGTCGTGATGATATTTTCGATGGACCGGCTCGTGGTGCATGTAGCTGCGGGTGTCGTTCATCCAGCCCATGTTCCATTTCAGGCTGAATCCCAGCCCGCCCAGATAGGTGGGCCGCGAGACGCCGGGCCAAGCCGTCGATTCTTCGGCGATGGTGAGGATGCCGGGGTGCTGGGCGTGGGCCTGTACGTTCAACTCTTTCAAGAAGTCGATGGCCTGGAGGTTTTCGCGGCCGCCGAACTCGTTGGGCAGCCAATCGCCGTCTTGGCGGCTGTAATCGAGGTAGAGCATCGAGGCCACCGCGTCGACGCGGATGCCGTCGATGTGGTATTTATCCATCCAGAACAGGGCGTTGGAAACCAAGAAGTTGCGGACCTCGTGGCGGCCGTAGTTGAAGATGTTGGTGCCCCAATCGCGGTGCTCGCCGCGGCGCGGATCGGCATGTTCGTAGAGGGCCGTGCCGTCGAACTCCCGCAGTCCATGGCCGTCGCGGGGAAAATGGGCCGGCACCCAATCGACGACCACCCCGATACCGTTCTGGTGCAGCACGTCGACAAAATACATGAAATCCTGGGGAGTGCCGTAGCGCGAGGTGACCGCGTAGTAGCCAACCGTCTGGTAGCCCCAACTGGCCGAAAGCGGGTGCTCGCTCACCGGCATCAGCTCGATGTGCGTGTAGCCCATCTCTTTGCAGTATTCGGCCAACTGATGAGCCAGGTCGCGGTAGGTGAGCCAAGCGGTGGGATCGTCGCCGGGACGCCGCCAGCTTCCCAGATGGACCTCGTAGAACGATAGGGCCTGCTCCAGCCAGTTGGTCTCGCGGCGGGCGCCGAGCCACTGGGAATCGTGCCATTGGTAGCGATCAAGATCGGCCACCCGCGAGGCGGTCCGCGGCGGGATTTCGGCCGCAAATCCCACCGGGTCCGACTTCTCGAAGGTGCGGTCGTGGTGCCGCACCTGGTACTTGTAAAGGGTCCCCTCGCCCAATCCGGGCACAAAAAGTTCCCAGAAACCGCTGGGGATGTGTTTTCGCATGGGATGCCGCCGGCCGTCCCAGTGGTTGAAGTCGCCGACCACGCTGACACTGGTGGCATTGGGGGCCCAAACGGCAAAATTGACGCCGTCGACACCGTCGATCTTCCGCAATTGTGCCCCCAGCCGGTTGTAACTCTGCCAGTGCCGGCCTTCGTTGAGCAAATGCAGGTCGTAGTCGGTCAACAAATGCGGGAAGGAGTACGGATCGTGCATGGTGATGGTCTTTTTCAGACGGTCGTCGGCCGCGCGAAGCAGATAGCGTAGCGAGCCATCGCCGTCGGGAAAGGGACAAATTGCCTCGTACAAACCAGCCGGATGGATCCGCCGCATCGGCAATTGCCGGTCCAGATGGGCCGGATCTACCACCCAGGCCCGGCTCGAAGTGGGCAAGAACGCCCGCACCGCCAGCGCCTTGCGTCCCGCTTCGTGGACTTCGTGAGGGCCGAGCACCTCAAAAGGGTTTTCGTGTCGTCCTTCCAATAATTGTCCAAACTTCTCCAGGGAAACCGTGGTCCGCACATCTACCTCCATGCGGTTAGGAACGATGAAGCATCAACAAGGATCCAAGGCCGGATATCGCGTGCCAGAATCGTGAAGCTGCGCTCAGCCAGGCTCCGCAAAAGAGGACCAGTGCCGGGACCGTGCATTTTAGCCAATCGCTCGCGCAGAGGCGACTGCCGGGGCTCTCGCCAACTGGCGCCGACTCCCAATGCGGCCCGCTGAGGAGTGCATGGCCCGCATCCAGCCGGCGTTGGGCGCACTCGACGCGATGAAACTGCAAAATCCGCTCCAGACGCTGCCATAGATCGGCGTCGCGGACCGGAACCAACTGTCCGAATGCCTCCCATCGCCATCCATTGGCTCGCCATTCGGGCACCCCGAACTGGAGGCCTTGCTCGACATAACGGCTGCACGCGACCACCGTCACCCACGAGGGTCGGTCGAGCGATTCGAGCGCGCGTACGACGGTGAGCAGGTCGAGCCGCTCGCCCCAAACGCCGGGTTCGACATCACCAGCCTCGAAGTGGGGGGCGTTGTCCACGGTCCGCAATTCGAAATGCCAATATCCCGAGCCGTTCAGTCGGTTAACGTCGCTCGACAGAAGATAATGGGGGGTCGAGTCAAGCATCGGCGGCTTTATGCGGGTGGGCAAGACTACGCAGTCGTTCACCTTTCATTTATCGTACAACACTACCGAAACGCTTCAGATTATCTATATTTACAAGCCAAACCATGTTCTACAAACGCTTTCCGTTTCATAAGTTACAATTATTCCGACAGGATCGGTTACAGCTCTCAGGTGGGCAACGTCCTGCTTGCCGCCAGAGGTCGTAATAGGCCACCGCTGGTGCCGTCCGGTGGATTTTCTTGCAATTGCTGTCGCGCCGAATTAGGCTAAAACTTATCCCGAACTGCATTTAGACACGGTCCCCGGCCTTCTTGGCGAGTGGGTATCCGTAACGTTCCTAGGAGCACAACCATGACAAACCAGCTCCCTACTTTTGGTCGATCGGGCTGCCGATTTTTCGTGATCGCGATGGTTGGTCTGTGGGTCGGGGCCGCCTGCTCGACAGCCTTTGGCCAGGCGGCCGCCACTCCCACCAGCACGGTCAGTGCTATTCCGGTGGGCGGTTTTCCCATTGTTAACGTAGTGGGGGGTGTCTCCATCAATACCGACGGACTGCTCAGCAATGTCACCATCGACGCGATGGGGATGCTGCGGAAGCTGCGGATGGAGAGCTTGCAGAAGATTCCCGGCGAGTTGAACGAGCCCACAAGCACTCGCAAGATTTCGCTCCGCCGCTTGGACGAGGCGATCAGCCAGTGCATCAAAGACAAGAAACCGTTGCCGGATGCCATTTGCTACCTGGCGGGCTTGCAGCACATCGATTACGTGTTCGTCTATCCCGAACAGCACGACATCGTTCTGGTGGGCGGCGGCGAAGGCTGGGAGATCGACAAGCAAGGTACGGCGGTGGGCATCACCACACACCGGCCGGTGATGCTCTTGGACGACCTGCTGGTGGCCCTTCGCACCGCTCGGGCCGCCGCCCTGGGCGGCATCAGTTGCTCGATTGATCCCACCCCCGAAGGATTGGCGCGGGCCAGGCAGGAATTGCCCTCCCTGGCCAGCAGCGGCAACCCGCAAGTGCTGGCCACGGGTCTAGCCAATGCCCTGGGCATGCAGAAGATTCGCGTAAGCGGAGTGCCCAGCACCAGCCATTTCGCGCGGGTGCTGGTAGCGGCCGACTACCGCATGAAGCGGCTAGCAATGGCCTTCGATCCGTCGCCAGTCCGCGGGCTGCCCAACTACTTGGGGATGGTGCCTTCCGCGATTCACGGCATTCTGTCGCCTCGATTCTGGCTGGAACCTGAGTTCGAGGCCTTGTTGCGCGACCCCGACGGCCTGGCCTGGCAACTGCGGGGGTCCAGCGTCAAGGCGATGACCGAGGAAGACTTCTTGACGGCCACCGGCAGTTTCACCCACTCCGGCAAGGCCAGTCCCAGCGCCAAGAAATGGGCCAAGCTGATGACCCGCGAGTATCCCGCGCTGGCGGTGGCTGATTCGATCTTCGGCCAGTTGCAGAACTGCATGGAATTGGCGGTGGTGGCAGCGCTGGTGGCCAAGGAAGGCTTGACCGAGAGGGCTGGCCAGAGCCTGCCGACCCTGTTGCAATCTCCGAACCTCAAGACGGCGGAGTTTGTTGCTCCAACGCAAGTGGAAAGCAGGGGCAGCGTAGTGGCGAAATACCGCAACTGGATCATCAGCGCCTCCGGCGGCGTGGCCATCAATTCTTGGGGACTGGTGCAAAAATCCCAGTCGAGCGAGGCGCTGACGCCGCTTCGTGCCAAGGCTGCCCCCACGACTGGCACCCGCTGGTGGTGGAATTAGTTCTCGGTCAACGCTAGACTAACGGGTGCCATGCTCACGCTTGCATGAGCATGCCCACCACAAGCGTGGGCGTGGCACCCAATTTAATTCATCAGAGGAAAGGGCTGGATCGTGAAGTTGTGGCGTGACCGTACAAACCGACTCACCTTGGGCTTGCATTTGTTATCGTGCGGCTTGCTGATCGCTGCGGTCGCCTCTCAGTCGCGGGCCGAAGACCAACCGGCTGTGGCGAGCCAACTGGACCTGCGGCAGGCGGTGGTGGTCACTCCGCAAGCCCTGAGCCGGCCGGAGCGAAAAGCGGTCGATATGCTGCTGGACGAGGTGGAAAGACACTCGCGCCTGCGGTGGAGCGAGGCCCATGCTTGGCCGAACGACGGCCGCCCGGTGGTGGCCGTCGGGCCAGCCTCGCGGCTGGCGGCGTTCGCCGGTCCCTATGCGGCTCCGTGGAACTCGAAATCCCCCAACTCCGCTCGTCTGCCTGCCGAAGGTTTCACCCTGCGGGTATTGGACGGCAAGGCGGTGCTGGTGGTGGGCAACGATGCCCGCGGCGTGCTGTTCGGCATAGGACGTTTGCTCCGTGAGCTGCATTTGGGCCGGGATGTGGCCCACGTATCAACGAGCCTGGATTTGACCACGGCCCCGAGATATCGGCTTCGCGGGCATCAGCTCGGCTATCGTCCCAAGGTGAACACCTACGACGGCTGGACGGCGGCCATGTTTGAGCAATACTTCCGCGACCTGGCCGTGTTCGGCACCAACGCCATCGAGCTGTTGCCGCCGCGGACCGATGACGCCGCCGACAGCCCTCATTTCCCCAAGCCGCCGCTGGAAATGATGAGGACCATGTCGCAACTGGCCGACGATTACGGGCTCGACGTTTGGATCTGGTACCCGGCGATGGGAGTCAACCCCAGGCGGCCGGAGACAGTCGAAGCCGCCTTGCAGGAATGGCACAACGTGCTGGCACGGCTCCCGCGGGTGGATGCGGTCTTCGTTCCCAGCGGCGATCCGGGCCATCTGGCGCCGGCGGACCTGTTCGCTTTTCTGGAAAAGGCAGGCAAGGTGATCCGCGAAGTGCATCCCAAGGCCCAATTGTGGGCCTCGACCCAGAGTTTTTCGGTGGAAAAGACGGCCGAGTTTATCAACTTGCTGAAGACCCGGCAGCCGGCGTGGCTTACCGGAATCGTGTATGGGCCGCAGAATCGGGTGTCGTTACGCGAGTTGCGCGAGGCTGTGCCGGCCGCCTACCCGATCCGCAACTATCCGGACATCACCCATTCCGTGCAGTGCCAGTTCCCGATGGGCCAGTGGGACCCGGCCTACGGCTTCACCGAGCAGCGCGAGGTGATCAACCCGCGGCCGCTGGATTATGCAAACATCATCCGGCAGGACGCCAAAGACACCATTGGCTTCATCAGCTACTCGGAGGGATGCAACGACGACGTGAACAAAATGCTCTGGAGTTGCCTAAGCTGGGACCCCGACACGCCGGTGATCGAGTTCTTGCGACAGTTCAGCCGCCATTTCATTAGTGACGAGCTGGCCGAGCCGTTCGCCCAGGGACTTCTGGCCTTGGAACGCAACTGGCATGGGCCGCTCTTGAACCATCAGGAGGTGTTCACCACCTTGGCGCAGTTCCAGGACATGGAGCGCCGCGCCACTCCCCAAGTCAAGCTGAACTGGCGGTTCCAGCAGGCCCTCTATCGGGCCTACTACGATGCCTACGTTGCCCGCCGCCTGGCCTATGAGACCGAGCTCGAGCAGCAAGCCATTGACCTGCTGCGGCGAGCGCCCCGCCTCGGGGCGGCGGTGGCCATGAATCAGGCCGAACACATCTTGGACCGGGCGGTGTTGGCCCCGGTCGCCCAGGACCTGCGGGCTCGCGTGTTCGAGATGGCCGAGGCCCTCTTCCAGAGCATTCGTATGCAGCTCAGCGTGCCGCGGTATCAAGCCATTGCTGTCGATCGGGGCGCCAACCTCGACCTGATCGACGTGCCCCTGAATAACCGGGCATGGCTCAAGGCGCGGTTCGCGGAGATTCGCGGGTTGGAGACCGAACGCGAACGGCTGCGGCAGCTCGAGGCCCTGGTCCATTGGACTGATCCGGGGCCGGGCGGCTTCTACGACAATTTGGGCAGCTTAACCCAACGTCCGCACTTAGTTTGTCAGCCCACAGCCGAATCCGACCCCGAATACCGCCAGGCGCCCATCCTGGGCACGGAGCGGCGCCCGCGGGCCCGAACCGCCTGGTGTGCGTACACCGGGACCCGCTACGATTCGCCGCTGCGGTTGCACTACGACGGACTGGACCCGACGGCACAGTACGTGGTCCGAGTGGTCTACTCGGGCGACAACTTTGGCGTTAAGATGCGGCTGGTGGCCAACGACCGGTTCGAGGTCCACCCGTACATCGCCAAGCCGAGGCCGGTTCAACCGGTAGAGTTCGAGGTGCCCGCGGGGGCCACGCGAAGTGGCTCGCTGACGCTGGCCTGGACGCAGACACCCGGCCGGGGTGGCAACGGCCGCGGCTGCCAGGTGGCCGAAGTCTGGCTGATCCGGAAGACGCCCTGAGGCGCTGCATGAGAATAAGCTGAAGATACTTGCTGCGCGGAATTCCGAAATCCGAAGCTCCAAATCCCAAACAAGTCCAAATCTCCGATTTCCACCCGA
>JAJYGU010000193.1 GCA_021784975.1 Planctomycetota bacterium | reverse complement strand
TCTCTCAACGGGATAAACGTCGGTGTAGCCGATGCCGCCCATCACTTGCATGGCGATGTTGGCCACCTTCCAGGCAGTGTCGGTGGCGAACTTCTTCGCCTCGCTGACCAGCCGGCGCATGTTGGGCGCCCCGGCGTCGACGGCTTGGGCCGCCATATGCACCAGGGCCCGGGCGGCATCCAGCCTGGTGACTGCCTCGGCGACCATGAAGCTGATCGCCTGGTATTTTCGGATCTTTTCGCCGAATGCCGTCCGCCGGTTGCTGTAGCGGGCGGCCACCTCGAGAGCGCCGCGTACGCCCAGGGCACCGGCGGCGGAGGTCAGCCTTTCAGGAATCATCATCTGGTTGAAGATCACGTCTCCCCGGTTGAGGCCGCCCAGGAGGTTTTCCTTAGGGACTCTTGCCTGCCGGAAGACCAGCCGACCCGTGCCGCCCCCGCGGGTCCCCATCAGTCCGTATCGGTACTGCACTTCGACGCCCGGCCCCCGCTCGACCAGCAGCAAGCTGATGCGATGGTGGGGATGAGCGTTCGGATCGAGATTGGTCCTACAGTAGACGATGAAGAAATCGGCGCCTTCCGCGCCCACCACGAATCGCTTCTGGCCAGTGATAACATAGTCGTCTCCATCGGCTACGGCACGCGTGGTGGCCCCGAAGAAATCCGATCCGCCTCTCGGTTCCGTCAGGGCCTCGGCGGCCATCAATTTGCCGGCCAGCAGCGGCTTGAGATACTTCTGCTTCTGGGACTCCGTGCCGAACTTGTCCAGGGCTTCTCCGACGATGGAAGGCATCACATAGGCACAACCCAAGGCCGTGCCCAGCACCCCAACCTCCTCGATCGCCGCCACCTCGGCGACCCAAGGCAATCCGCGGCCTCCCCAATTCTTCGCGAACCGCAGGCCAAGCAGGTTCCGCCGTCCCAGGTTCTCGACGAACTCGCGGGGAAAACGAATCTCATCCCGGTCCATCGCGCGAACGTACTGCGGCGGCACCTCGCTGCGTACGAAATCCCTGACTTCCCCGACTATCGCCTTACCTTCGTCGGTGAGCATGAAATCGTACATCGTCGGAAGCCTGTGCCCCAAAAGTGCCTGGAAAACTCGGGAAGCCGTCCCCCTCAATATAGCGAGGCGACGCCGGTTGTCAAAATCTGCGAATCCCGGTTTGCATTGAGTTAGGGCATTCGCCAGGCATCTTGCGGGATGCGCGGGGCGCGCAGCAACGGGAATGGACCCCGCCCGATACGTACTGGACAAACGCCAATTTCCGTGGTCAAATCGTTCGATGGGAGGCTTGGAATGGACCCTCTTTTCGGACTTACAGGGACTTTCAGCACGATCCTGATTGATCCGCCCTGGCGGTTCCAGAACCGTACGGGCAAGATGGCACCCGAGCACAAGAGGCTACATCGGTATCCTACTATGAGCTTTGAGGAAATCGCCTTTCTGCCAGTCGGCAAGTATGCCAGAAAGCCGAGCCATCTGTACCTCTGGTGCCCCAATGCGCTGTTGCGTGAAGCGCTCGACATCATGCGAGAATGGGGCTTTACCTACAAGACCAACATCGTCTGGTACAAGGTCCGCAAGGATGGCGGACCTGATGGGCGCGGAGTGGGCTTTTACTTCCGCAACGTGACGGAATTGCTCCTATTTGGCGTAAAGGGGTCGCTTCGCACGCTGAAGCCCGGACGAACACAAGTCAACGTCCTGCTGAAGCGCAAAGCGGAACACTCCCGCAAGCCAGAGGAGATGTACGACATCATTGAGGCATGCAGCCCAGGCCCGTATCTGGAATTGTTCGCACGGGCATCACGCGACGGTTGGACCTCATGGGGCGACCAGGTAGAGACCTACGAAGCTCCCGACTACCCCATGTATAATGGCCACATTAGGCGATTGGATCGTAGCACTCAATCCCCAGCCCAACCAAAAGTAGGGGGCACCCGCCAGCGCCGCCGCCGTTCACTTTGGGAATGAGTTTGCGCCAGTGGGTCGTCGACGGTCCGTATTTCTTCCCGATGCCAAGACTGTCGAACAGGTCTTGGAGTTCCGATACGCGCGTAATTATGACGCCGACTGACAAGACGTGTAACTGATGCAAGAGGCGGAAGTTGTTCAGGTCTCGGTCGTAGAACTCGGTCTTGTTGTTCCATTCGACCTCAACGCCGACGCGATTCTTGAAGTTGTCGATCTCATGCGTCGGCGTGGGGTATGGCTCGCCATCCACCATGACCTGGATGTCAAATCTCCTTTTTGACCAGCCCCGCTTCTTGAGAAACCCATCTAGGGTTTGTGGAATGTCGGATCGACCGCCACCGCCTTTGGTGATGTAGCTCTTTCGCAGCGTGAACGCCTGTAGACAGTCTAGCAGGTCTTTCCACTCGCTTGCAAAATCCCCGGCTAGAATCGAACAGGCGTGCTCGCGTTCCTCAAAGCGGTAGCGACGGCGGAGCGAGGCGGGAATCAAATCACGTTTCATGCCGTGAATGCTATCCAGGTGGGGTGATTGCTGCAATGGCGATTACTTTTTCCCTTTACTCTGCGATCTTTCGGCCAAACTGTACCGCTGCCCGATCGCGCAACCCGTTGACATCGTCTTGGGTGAGCTTAAAATGAGGGGTTTCCCCGGCGCGGGGATTCTCGTTCCGGGGAGGGCCTGTTCGCAGAAGGGGACAGTCCCATTTTTGCGGCGGCCATGTTTCGCGTGGTGGGCGTCGGTGCCCGCCACAAAAATGGGACCGTCCCCGCCCCGGGAGCCGTTTCGTTGGAAGAAGCCATTCTCAAAGCCGACGTGCTTATCGAGGCCCTGCAGTGGATCCGCCAGTTTCGTGGCAAGGTCACGGTCATCAAGCTCGGCGGCAGCGTGCTGGAAGACGACCGACACCTGATCCATCTCCTCTTGGACGTGGTCTTCATGGAGACGGTGGGGATGCGGCCGGTGGTCGTCCACGGCGGCGGGGCGGCCATTAGCCGGGCTATGGCCGAAGCCGGCCTCGAACCGCGGTTCGTCCAAGGCCGCCGCTATACCGACGAGGCCACCTTGGCGATCGTGGAACGAGTGCTGGCCGGCGCAATGAACGGGCATCTCGCCCGGCGAATCGTCGAACTCGGCGGCCGCGCCCAGCCGTTGAACTTCCAGACCACCAACGTGTTGATCGGTCAACAGATCAAGCTCTCCGACGGCAACGGCGACCCGATCGACCTGGGCTACGTCGGCACAGTGACGCACGTCAATTGCGCCAAGATCGAAGAGCTGTGTTCGGCGGGCATTGTGCCGGTGATTCCCTCGATGTGCCTGACCCGCGAGGGACAGAAGTTGAACGTCAACGCCGACACCACCGCCACCGCAGTGGCCCAGGCGCTCTCCGCGGAAAAGCTGGTCTACCTGAGCGACGTCAACGGGGTCCGCCGCGACAAGAACGATCCCGACTCGCTGATCCACTCGCTCACCGAACGGGAGGCCAACCAGTTGATCGCCGCGGGGGCCATCGAGGCCGGCATGATCCCCAAGGTTCAGGCCTGCCTGGAAACCCTGGAGCGCGGGGTCCGCAAGGTCCACATCATCGACGGCCGGCTGCGACATTCGTTGCTTTTGGAAGTGTATACCAGCAAGGGCGTCGGCACGCAAATTGTGAAGGAATAGCCGCATGACCACCGAGGAGACGCTCAACCTCTTTCAACGTTACGTCATTCCCAATTACGGGCGGTTCCCGGTGGTGCTGGCCCGCGGCGAGGGATCGCATGTCTGGGACGCGGACGGAAACCGCTACCTCGACCTGTTCTGCGGCTGGGGCTGCAACTTGCTGGGGCACTGTCCGCCGCCGGTGGTGGAGGCGGTGCGGGCCCAGTTGGGCCGCCTGATCCACGTACCCAACACCTGGTACACCGAGGGCCAAGGATTGTGGGCCCAGGCCCTTTCCGAGCGGAGCTTCGGCGGGCAGGCATTTTTCTGCAACTCCGGCGCCGAGGCCAACGAGGCGGCCATCAAGCTGGCCCGGCTGCACGCGGCCATGCCGCGCTACAAGATCATCACCTTCGAGGGCGGCTTTCACGGCCGCACCATGGGCGCGGTCTCGGCCACCGCCCAGCCCAAGTACCACGAGGGGCTCGGCCCCTTGATGGCCGGCTTCGTCTACGCCCGCTTCGGCGACCTCGAGTCGGTCGCGCAGTTGATCGACGACAGCACGGCTGCCATCATGATTGAGCCGATCCAGGGCGAGGGCGGCATCCGCATCCCGCCCGACGGCTTCCTGGCCGGCTTGCGGAAATTGGCCGACGATCACGGGCTGCTGCTGATCTTCGACGAGGTGCAGACCGGTTGCGGACGGACGGGCGATTGGTTCGCCTACCAGGGATTCGGCGTCACCCCGGACGTGATGACCCTTTCCAAGGCAATTTGCGGCGGCCTGGCCGGCGGGGCCATGCTCACCACCGCGGAGATCGCCAAGAGCCTGCGGCCGGGCATGCACGCCTGCACCTTCGGCGGCAATGCGGTGGCCGCCGCCGCCGGGCTGGCGTTTCTGGAGACCATCGAACGTGAAAAGTTGCTCGAACACGCTAAGCGGCTGGGAGAGGTCTTCCGGCAGCGGTTCACGGAGCTTCAGCAGCAGTGCGGGCTGGTCCGCGAGGTCCGCGTGCGGGGGGTAATGGTCGGACTGGAATTGGCCATCGAGGGAGCAGCCACCGTCAAGGCCTGCATGCAGCGCAAGCTGCTGGTCAACTGCACGCACGGCACGGTCATCCGCCTGCTGCCGGCCATGACGCTCACCGAGCAACAGGCCCATCAAGGCTGCGATATCCTGGCCGAGGTGCTCCAAGAGCAGGCCGGAAAACAGGCGTCGGGGCAATGAGAAGGCAACAAGACGGGGACTGGCTCCGGGCACCGACCGAAGGTTGGTCGCGGCCGTTTGCGTGTTCCCTAGCGCAGAGACCTGAAGGCCGAAAAATGTGCCTGCCGCCTTACGGGTCGAGGGATTGGGGTGCAACGTGATACGACATTTGCTGACGCTGGCCGATCTGACCGCGGCCGAAATCGAACGCATCTTCTCGATCGCCGAGGACCTGAAGGCCAAGTTCGAAAAGGGACTCCGCGAGCCGCTCCTGCCCGGCCGAGTGATGGCCCTGCTGTTCGAGAAGCCCTCGTTGCGGACGCGGGTCAGTTTCGAGGCGGGCATAACCCATCTCGGCGGCAGCTCCTTGTTCTTGGGCCGCGAAGTGGGCTTCGGCAGCCGGGAAAGCATCGCCGACTTCGCACGCATGCTGGGCGAGTATGTCGACGTAGTAGTGGTCCGCGCCAACCGCCATCAGACTGTGGCTGACCTGGCCAGGCATTGCACCTGCTCCGTCATCAACGGCCTGACCGATTTCGGCCACCCCTGCCAGGCATTGGCCGATCTGTACACCATTCGCGAGCTGATCGGCAACCTGCGCGGGCGGACGCTGGCCTGGGTGGGCGACGCCAACAACGTCGCCCGCAGCCTGGCGGTCGGCTGCGGCAAGGTGGGCATGAGCATGATCATGGCCACGCCCAAACCCTACCAGTTCGACGAAAAATCGCTGACCTGGATCCGCCGCAACGCTCCGGGTCTGGATCTGACGATCACCACCGATCCGGTCGAAGCGGTCCGTGATGCGGTGGCGATTTATACCGACGTGTGGGCGAGCATGGGCCAGGAAAGCGAGCGCGAGGCCCGGCGGGTGGAGTTCGTGCCGTATCAAGTCAATGCCGAACTGATGTCGCACGCCCAAAAGGGCGCCTTCCTGATGCACTGTCTGCCGGCCCGCCGCGGCGAAGAGGTCACCGACGAAGTGCTCGACGGCCCGCAAAGCGTGGTCGTGCAACAGGCCGCCAACCGCCTGCACGCCCAGAAGGGCATTTTGGCGTGGCTGCTGGCGGCCAAGGCGTGAGAGAGCGTGAGGCGTGGGCCGTGAGTCGCCTCACGGTCCACGCCCCTTCCTGACCCCTGACCTCCGACCCCTGATCCCTCTCATGTCCCGTCGCGACCACCGCCAGCCCGATGACCTCCGTCCGCTGAAGATCAAGCGGCACTTCACGCGTGCCGTGCCGGGCAGCGTATTGATCCAGGCCGGCCGCACCACCGTCCTCTGCACGGCCAGTGTAGCCGAACAAGTGCCGCCGTGGATGGCCGGCCAAGGCCGCGGCTGGGTCACCGCCGAGTACGGCATGTTGCCGGGCAGCACCGCCCCGCGGAAGGACCGCGACCGCGGCGGAAAGATCGACGGCCGCACCACCGAGATCCAACGCCTGGTGGGCCGCAGCCTTCGCGCCGTCGTCGACCTGGACGCCCTCGGCGAGCGGACCGTCACCCTCGATTGCGACGTGCTGGAGGCCGACGGCGGCACTCGCACGCTCAGCATCACCGGAGCTTGGATCGCATTGGTCGATGCCTTGCACGCTTGTTCACGGGGATTGTCCCCTGAATGCTCACGGGGACTGTCCCAATTTTCGCGACAGGACGTCGCAAAAATGGGACTGTCCCCTTTGTCTCCCTTGGCCTCCAAGCGGGTCAAGCTTCCCTTAACCGACAGCGTGGCGGCGGTAAGCGTGGGCATCGTCGAGGGCCGGCCGATCCTCGACCTCGATTACCGAGAGGACTCCGCGGCCGAGGTCGACATGAACGTGGTGATGACCGGCGGCGGGCGTTTCGTCGAGGTGCAAGGCACCGGCGAAGAGGCCACCTTCACCGAGACGGAACTCTCCGCCATGCTGCAACTGGCGCGGCAAGGCATCACCGAATTGACCGCCGCCCAACAATCGGCCCTGGAGAAAGCGTGGCCGCTGTAGGTCCCCTCTCCCTCCGGCAGACAGTTATTGCAGGTCCCCTCTCCCTTCGGGAGAGGGCCAGGGTGAGGGGGAGCTGTAAAGCCGAAGGCCAAAAGCCGAAAGCCGAGGGCCGGCAGTGGAGAGCCGTAAGAGCCACCGATTGAAAACTGATGAAACATGGATAGAAGAGCCAATTCTTCTGTTCGAAACTGGCCGCTGAGTCATGCGCATCCGGGGGACGGGGGAATCGGGGGACACAATATATGTTTTGGCAATCTAGGCACCGCGATCAGGTGGATGTGATTGGGCATCAGACAATAGCTCCAGATTTCCACCCCCTCTTCGCGGCACCATTCGGCCATCAATTCCATGTAGGCGGTGTAGTCGCCGTCGTTGAAAAACGTCTGCTGCCGCCGGTTCCCACGTTGCGTGATGTGGTGCGGCATACCAGCAATCACAAGCCGTGCCAGCCTCGCCATCCTCGGAGCCTGTCGAAACTTGTCCCCCTCCCGGGCATTTCATCACGAGTATGTGCGTGGCCTCCAGACTGATCTCAGTCGCTCCCGCCGAACTCGTAGGCGGCGTCGAACAGGGCCACCACGTTTTCCGGCGGCACCCCGGCCTGGATGTTGTGGACGTTGTTGAACACATAGCCGCCGCCCGGCTTCCAGGCCGCCAGGTTTTCGGCCACCTGCCGGCGGATTTCTTCGGGTGAGGCGGTCGGCAGGACGTGCTGGGCGTCGATGCCCCCGCCCCAAAACGCCAACTCGCGGCCAAACTGGCCCTTCAGCTTCAAAGGATCCATGTCCTTGGCGCTGATCTGCACCGGGTTGAGGATGTCGATGCCGTTGTCCAACAGGTCGGGGATGTACTCGAGGCACGAGCCGCAGGTGTGATACCAAACCTTGGCCGTCGAATGGGCGCGGATGTATTGCACCAGTTGCTTTTGCCGCGGCTTGACCAAGGCACGATAGATATCGGGGCGAAACAACGGCCCGGTCTGCCCGGTCAGGTCGTCGCCGACCATGATCACGTCCACTAGGTCGCCCACCTCCGCGCAGAAGAGGCGGAACCAATCGAGCCAGAACTTTAGGGTCTGCTCCAGCAGGGCCTCGCAGAACTCGGGCTGAGTGAGCAGGTCCATAAACCACTGCTCCAGCCCGCGCAGATACCAGCAGGTCTCGTAGACCACCCCGGAGATACCGCTGACCACGGCGTACGGCGTTTCCGTGCGGAGTTGTTGGGCCCGATCGCGCAGCCCGGCAAAGCGGCCGGGATCGTCGCCTTTGGGGAATGGATAGCTGGCAAGGTCGGCCAGGGTGGCCTTGGCCAGCGGATGGTGCGAGATGTCCATGTAGAGCGGCTGGTCGTCGGGCATTGACCAGGTGACGCCGAACTCATCGGTCAGGTTGTGCCACTTGCGGCCGCCGCGGCGATTAACCACGATCTCGCCCTTGAAACCGGCCGCCGCCCCGGCGGCGATGTAGCGGGTATCGACGTGAAACCGCTGAAGCACCGCCTCGCAGGGCTGGGCCAATTGCTGCACGGCGTCCATGATTCGCAGCTTATCCTTGATGCCAAGGTGTCTCAGCAAGGCCTGATAGGCCAGCTTGTGGATGCCGGTCTGGTTGCCGCCCAAGTCGATGGGCACACGATCCGGCGTCTGGTGGTTGATGGCCGCCAGGATGCGCTGGCGGGGGGTCATGCTCTCTCGGCCACGGGTGGAGTTCATGCCTTTATCATGGCCGATCCCACCCGGCACGTGCAAGAGGCCCCGGGGGCGTGCCAGACCGTCATTGTCTGCTCCCTTTAATTAGGATATCTTATGCGAAGCATTAACGCTGGCAGCCATCCGCATCGCCCGCAAACTGGCCGTGCAGGTGAAAGCGAGAGACTGTATTATCTTTCGAGGGCTCCGGCTTCGTCGATGCCAAAACCGGAAGAGGCGGGCTCATAAGTGGCGCCCGAGTTCATGAGGAGTCTTTCAATGACCGAGGGTCAATCCGTCGAAGTCCATTGGCACCAACATGCGGTTTCGCGAACCGAGCGGGAGCGGCGCAACGGCCACGCCGGTGGGGTGCTCTGGTTTACGGGCCTAAGCGCGTGCGGCAAGAGCACGATCGCCAACCTGGTCGATCACAAGCTCCACTCGCTGGGGGTCAACAGCTTCGTGCTCGACGGCGACAACGTCCGCCACGGGCTGAACGCCAGCCCGGCCATGTTGAAAGAGAAACACGGCGAGGCGTTTTCCAAACGTTTTGGACTCGGCTTCTCCGCCCAGGATCGCGAAGAAAACATTCGCCGGATTGGGTCGGTGGCCAAGCTGTTCTGCGACGCGGGGATCGTAGCCATCACCGCCTTCATCAGCCCCTATCGGGTGGATCGCGATCGGGTCCGGGCCCTGTTGCCCGAGGGCGACTTTGTCGAAATCTTCGTCGATGCGCCGATTGAGGTGTGCGAAGCCCGAGACCCCAAGGGATTGTACAAGAAGGCGCGGGCT
>JAJYGU010000099.1 GCA_021784975.1 Planctomycetota bacterium | reverse complement strand
CCGAGGTGCGGCTCCAAGCAACCGGTCCCCAACACCTCGGCGGCCTTGTCGGCCGCGGCGGCGACCAGCGGCAGTCCCGGCGGCAAGCCGGTGGCGGCGGCGGCATCCGCCTGAATCTCGCCCAGCCAAGAGGCAACCGGCGCCAGGTCCGGCAGCATCGCCCGGTCGATCGGCACCGCCCGCCACCTCCAGTCCCGTGGTCCGGCCCAGGCCTGAGTTTTATAGTCGAACGGGACATAACCGACCTGGCAGCCGATCGAGTCGACGAAGCGGCCGGTGAGTCGATAAGTCAAGTAGCCGGAGAGGAACAGATATTTGTCGGTGGCGGCCCATGCCTCCGGCTGGTGGCGACGGATCCAATTCGCCTCGGCCTCCGCCTGGAGATAGGCCACCGTCGCCGAGGCCCTCAATAGCTTGAAGGCCGCGCCCCAAAATCCGCCCAGCGGTTTCTGGCCGTCGGCGCGGCGCTGGTCGAGCCAAAGGATGGCCGGGCGAAGGGCCTTTCCCTGCTTGTCGAGATTGATCACCGTGCCGCGCTGCGTGGTCAAGGCGGCCGCCGCCAGACTGGACTTATCGGCCCCCTGGGCCCAAAGGCCCTGACAGGCCTCGCAGACCGCCCTCCAAAAGACCTCCGGGTCCTGTTCCGCCAGGCCGGGGCCGGCCGAGAAGTAAGGCCCGATAGGGACCCGCACCTTGTGCAGCAAGTTGCCGCGCGGGTCGAACACCAAGGCCCGCACGCTCTGGGTGCCGTTATCGATGGCAAGCAGGTTTTCCGGCATTTCCTAGCTCACGTTTTTCACCGCGGCGGACGCGGAGAAGTCAGAGATGAGGGCCGAGGGAGGGTGATCCCTAAGCCGTAAGCACTAAGCACTTGGAGCTTGGAAGTCCGAGGTTGCGCCTCTCATCTCGCATTTTCCACTTTTCATCTCTCATTTTTCATTTTGTCTTCTTCCTCTGCGTCCTCTGGGGTGAATAAGCCTGGTCAATTCAACCTGCCGATTCCTTCTAAACCGCCTCAATCGAAGCAGTAGGATTCCCGCCAGAGTCTCGCGTACGACTCGACCTCCGCCTGCCAGCGGGCATCGTCCCAGCCGAGTTCCGATTGCGCCAGGCCGCGGATGCGGTCCATTTGGTCCTGACCGCCGTTGGGCAACAACAGCCCCAGCCGAACCCGCCGCAGCAACAGATCGTCCAAATGGACGACACCTTCCGCCCGGGCCGCTTGCCGCAGCTCGGCCCAAAGATACTCTGTTCCCGCAATCGGCTCCAGCTCTTCAGCAGACGCGGGCGCGCAAAAGGGGACAGTCCCATTTTTGTGGCCGGACAGGGCACCGACCGAAGGTTGGTCGTCGGGCGTGGTCGCCACAAAGATCGGGACCGTCCCCGCCCCGTAGCGGGCCAACAACCGCAGCCGCATTGCCGGCGGCAGCGGCGACTGGCCGAAGAGGGTTTCCGCCTCCGCCGGGATCGGGTCGAGCACCGGGGCCTTGCGATCGAAGGGGATTGGGCCGAGATATTTGCCGGCCACCCTGAGCGCATCCCGCGCCATCACGCGGAAGGTGGTCAGCTTGCCGCCGCTAATCGTCAGTAGGCCGTTTTCGTCCCAGGTGGCGTGTTCCCGCGATTCCATCGACGGGTCGGCCTTGCCGGTGTTCACCACCGGGCGGAGGCCGGCGAAGGCAGAAATGACATCGGCGGCTGTCAATTCCCGGCCCGGAAAGATGTGCCGGATGCCCGACAGCAAGTAATCCTTTTCCGAAGGGCTGATGGCGGGATCGGTGGTCAGGTTGGGCCCGTGGTCCACGTCGGTGGTGCCGTAAACCACCGCACCTTCCCAAGGGATGGCAAATACCGGGCGGCCGTCTTTCGGGTGCAGGAACATGACCGCTTCCGTCAGCGGCAGGCGGTGGAACGGGATCAGCAAGTGGCTGCCGCGCAACGGGCGCAGACGCGGCTTCTGGCCGATCTGGCCGCGCAAGTGGTCTCCCCAGACCCCGGTGGCATTGATCACGACCCGCGCCTGGATTTCCGCCTGGCGGGCGGCCTCGCCCGAAGTGTCGCTGACCACGACCCCGCACACCCGATCGGCCTTGGTGCGCAGAAGCGAATCGACGCGGGCATAATTGACGGCCTCGGCCCCATCAGCCACGGCCTCGCGGATCACCCGCAGCACCAGCCGGGCGTCGTCGGTGGCCGCGTCGTAGAAGCGGTAGCCGCCCAGCAGCCCGGAAGCGGTCAACGCCGGACAGCGGGCGCGTACCTCGTCGGCGTTGTACGAGCGATGCGCCCATTGTCGAGCCATCAAATCGTAGGCCGTCAAACCGAGGCAGAACAGCCAGCCGGGCATGTGATCGGTTTCCAAGCGGGGATAGAGGAAGTCCATCCGGTGGACCAGGCCGCGCCCCTGCTTGAGCAGGTTTTCGCGCTCGGCGACGGATTCCAGCGTCACTTTGATCTGCCCGCTCTTGAGATATCGCAAGCCGCCATGCACGAGTTTGGACGAGCGGCTGGAGGTGCCGGAGGCGAAGTCGTCGGCTTCGACCAGCAAGGCTTGTAGGCCGGCGCGAGCGGATTGCCGCAGGATTCCAGCCCCAGTGATCCCTCCGCCGATCACCAGCACGTCCCATTTCCGATCGAACTGCGACCAGAGACGATCGCGCCAACCTCGGGTCCACTCGGTCATGTCAGCGCTCCCTCCATCGGCAGTTTGCCCGGATTAGACGGGGACTGGCTCATTTTTCGGCCCGATTCGGTAGGTCGCCGGTACACGCCTGAAGGCCGAAAAATGTGCCTGTCCCCTTGGACCGATCCTCCACCAGCAATTTTCCCGGATTCATGATTCCCTGGGGATCAAAAGTGGCGCACAGATTGCGAATCGCGGCGATTCCCAAGGGGCCTTTTTCAGCGGGCAGGTAGGGGGCATGGTCCACGCCCACGCCGTGCTGATGGCTGATCGTTCCGCCGCAACGCTGAATCGTCAGGCTGGCCGCCCGCTTCATGGCCTGCCAGCGGGCCAACAGCTCCTCCGGCTCCCGCCGGCAGCGGAATAAGTAGGTTACGTATAGGCTGGCGCCGTCGCGGTAGACGTGTGAAAGATGAGAAATCACCAATACCCGATCGTTGTGCGGCTGCATGGCCTGTTGGATGGCCAGCGGCAACTCGCGGGCGGCCGCTTCCGCGTTTTTCCACGGCAGCGCGGTCTCCAACGTGTCCACGGCCACCCCTTGCTCCCATAGCGTATTGCGCAGATAAGGCCCGCGGAAGCGATTCTTCTGCCAAGCCCGGCCCACCACCGTTCCCACGAAAAGACCTCGGTACTGGCGGCAGACGGACTTGGCCGTCCGACGGGCGCGGCGAACGTCGGCGGCGGTGCCGGTGGCCCCGAAGACCAGCAGGCATCGCCGCTGGCCGTAGCCGATCCGCCGCAGGCCGCGGTCGGCCAGACGGATCCAGGACTTCCCGGACAGTAGCAGCGTGGTCTGGGTCTCGATCGGATCGCTCAAACGCAGCATCGACACCGGCGCCTCCTGTTGCGCGATCGACTTGACGGCGGCCATTCCCAGTTCCCACGAGGGAAAGAAGACCCCGCAGAAAGCCTCGGCCGACGGTTTCGGACGGACACGGACCTGTGCCTGGGTGATGATCCCCAGCCGCCCTTCCGATCCGAGCACCACTTCCTTCAGGTCCGGTCCGGCGGCGCTAGCCGGGAAGTGCGACAACTCCAGCCGCCCGAGCGGCGTTTCCAGCCGTCCTCCGGCAAACAGCTCTTCGATGCGGCCGTAATAGTACGACTGCTGCCCGCTGGAACGGGCGGCAATCCAACCGCCGAGGGTCGAGCACTCGTGCGACTGCGGATAGTGGCCGAGGGTATAGCCCCGGATGGCAAGCTGCGATTCCAAGGCCGGCCCGCTGACGCCGGCCTCGAACCGGGCCAGGCGGCTCGATTCGTCAAGCTCCAAGAGATGGTCCATACGCCCCATGTCTACGGTCAACACCGGCGCCTCGCTCGCCGGCGGGTTGATGTGGCCGACCACGCTCGTCCCGCCGCCGTAGGGGATCAGCCTGATCCCGTTCTGCTGCGCATAGGCGATCAACTCGCAAACTTGCTGCTCGGAGACCGGCTGGGCGACACCGTCCGGGAACACCGGGATGCGGCCGCTCCGCAGGGCCAGCCAATCGGGCAAGCTCTGGCCACGGGCATGGAGCAATCGCGATTTCGCATCGGTGCCAACCAATGGGTGCGGGAGTAGACGCGATTTCGGGACCGCACGAAGGACGTCCTCCATCGCAGCATCCGGGAAAGCCGTCAAGTCCCCGAGATTGTCGCGCAAATAAGCAAGCACCGAATCGGGCAGAGGGTAGGTGGTTGCAGGATCACCCCATCCGTTCCAACGCTTCATAACTGCCTCGCCCTGGGGCCTGTACCGAATTCTGTGTCGAACGATCCGCAGAAGGGGACAGTCCCATTCTTGTGGCCTCCTGCCACAACAATCGGGACCGTCCCCGCCCCGGCCTCGGTTCGAGATCCAAGGTTGTGGTAGGCGCTTGAGGTTAGGACGGTCTCACGTCCACTGGTGCTCTTGATTCCGGAGGCTGGTCCTCCCCGTTTCGCCCGACAAAATGGTCCATCGACTGATTGACCCCCAAGAAACCGGCCAGGGCGTCGAAGAGGGGGACGGGCAAGATTCGTAGCAGCGGCAACAAGTACATGATGGGCGGGATCAACAAACGCCGCCGATCGCGGGCAATGGCCTCCAAGATCCGTTGGGCCACCCGATCCTCTTTCAGGATCGGTAAGAGCCACGGGAAGCGGCTGGCCACACCGGCGAACATGCCGGTATCGACATAGTAGGGGCAGACAATCGTCGTTTTCACGTTCGGGGTCAGTTGCCGCAGTTCCATCCGCAGGGACTCATCGAAGCCCACCGCCGCCCATTTGCTGGTGCAGTAGTCGACCAGCCGGTTCACCCCGATAACCCCAGCCGCCGAGGCAACGGTCACGATATGGCCGGCCTGCTGGCGAAGCATGTCGGGCAGAAAAGCCTTACAGGTCCAGAACAAGGCCAGGGTGTTGACGGCCATCGTCCGCTCGACGGCCTCGTCGCCGCACTGCAACAACGAACTGCCCGAGACCCTCCCGGCGTTATTGACCAGAATCTGGACTGGCCCTACTTCGCGGCGAACCCTGGCTGCGGTGGCGTAGACTTCCTCCCGGTCGGAGACGTCGCACACATAGCCGAACGCCCGCGGCTGGTGGTCGCCATTCAGTTCGCCGACCGTGCGGCCGAGGCGCTCGCGGTCGAGATCCCAAATTACCACCTTCGCGCCGCCAGCAGCCATCTTCAAGGCCAGCAGCCGCCCGATGCCGCTGGCCCCGCCGGTGATCAGCGCATTGCTTCCGCCAATTCGTGTCACGAGTCGTGCCTTTCAACGTCTTGCTACGAAAGGACTTAGCGGATGGGGAGGGATTCGAACCCCCGGTGGACTCGCGCCCACAGCGGTTTTCAAGACCGCCGCCTTAGACCACTCGGCCACCCATCCAGACAGCCACTTAGCCAGCCATTGAGAATACTCACAACCCCTTGGCTGGCGGGCCAAGAGCCATTCTTCTTGATTCTCGTCCGCGCCGCAAGACCACCTCATCCACGATCACCGGGGTTGGGGAGGGCGTCGTCAGCTCAATCCCGAGACTGTCTTTGCCGGGCTGCAGGCGGGCTCGGATGGCGGCGGGGTCCGCCCCGTGCACTTCCGCTGTCCAGCCGTCCGCGGAAACGCGATCCAGGCAGATGCCCGCCGGGCGTTGCGAATCGACCATAATGGCCAAGCCGCGGCCATGGAACAATGCGATGGTCTTTGGGTTCGTGTTGAAGAAGAGGGCGGGGATGGTGATGCGATCGGCCGAGCGGCGGATGCCGACCTTTGGGCTGTCGCGACGAAACCAGATAAAGGACGTGGGCGGCTCGTGGGAACCGGGGATCCTCCGGGCCAACAGGACGATCTGCGCATATTCCCGGACAAACTCGTCATTCTGGCTCAATTCCTGGCCGGTCACAAAGGTAGGGGTCTTCGATTCTCCGAGGTCGAAGAGGATGATGTCGGGCTTCCTGCGGAGCACATAATCGCCGTTTCCTAGTTCGTGGCCGATGAGCCCTTCGCCGATGCCCGTCGGCGGATGATGGGCGAGGTAGTGATCGTTCAGCCCCAGCATGTCCAAGCAGGGAAGCTGAGACCAATAGGGCACACAGCCGGCACCGGTCACGGCAATTAACGGTTGCTTTTCGGAAAAGGCCTGCTTGAGGTCGAGACCGAAGAGTTGCCCGTCCCATTCTGCCCGACCGATCATGGCCAGATGATTGTCGGGGTCTCGAAACTGTGCGGGCACAAAGAGTGCAAAGAGCAGGGCGGCGCCGATCCAGATCGCCGGCCGCGGGACGGCCAATTCGGTCTGAAGCACTTGCCGCAGCAGAGGTATACCCTCGATAAACGCCAAGAGGAAGAGCACGATGACCGGGATGAAATGCCGGTGTGCCGGAAAGATGTCGCCGCCGACGAACACCAGGTACCCGATCCAGGCCGCCAGCGTAATGGCGATCGGCAGAAATCGGCTCCGGCTGGCGCGTCCGGCCAGACCGAGTACGATACAGGCCAGCGCCACAAAGGAGATCGGAAGCAAGGAGCGGTAGGCTTTCCGCACATAGTCCCAGCCGCCATCGAGGTGCCGCCAAGAGAAGGCGACCTTGGCGTAGGCGGTGTTGGGCAGCCAATCGTGATAATAGGCCAGCCGGAATCCGAGCTGCCCGGCCCAACAGGCAAAGGGGAGCAGGGTGAAGACCAGCAGAAAGGGCCAACACCAACGATGACCTTTCAACGCCGCCCCAAGCAGGTAGGCCGCCACCAAGGCCGCGGTGAACAGCGGGCCGTCCGGCCGGGTGAGACAGAGCACGCCCAGCAACATCCCCAGCCCGGCGCCCTTCTTCCAATTCTGGTGATCGCCCTCGGTGGCCGACCAGTAGACGAGGACAGCCCCGACCAGGGCAATCGCAATCAAGGGTTGCTCCAGGCCAGCGATGGCCCACACGGCCGAGGGACCGGAACACGACAAGAAGATCAGGCCCACCAGCAGCCCCAGCCGATCCACCTGCGGCCGCCGCGAGTAGTACCACACCACGGCGACGATCACGGCCGCCATGCAACTGCAGCCCAGGATCCGTGCGGCCGTAATCAGGTCAATCCCCAGAAACCCTAAGCAGGCATTGGCCAGGACCCAGAGGAAATTCGAGTAACCCTCCACCGGCGGGCCATCGGTCCAGGTCAGCCCTTGGCCGGCCAGAAACCGCTGGGCATAGCGCAGCGAAATCAGGGCGTCGTCGATGATAAACGGCATGTAGCACCAGGCGTGGACCAGCAAAATGGCGATGAAAAAGAGCATCCACGCCCATTTCGCACGGCTTCCCAAAGGGCCGGCTGCGGCGAAAACGGGGACGGGCTCCGCGCCATCTTGTGGCGTCTTCTCGTCGGAAACGCTATTACTTGCGGCGACTGTCCCCGTTTTCGCCGCGGCGTTTGCTTTCGCAATCGCCTCAGGATCGGCATACGATGCTCGCAGCGCCAGCCGACACCCCCGTCGCGCCAACCAGGCCAAAGCGATCACCATCGGAATCGAGAGCCAACCGTAGCCCAGGAACCAAGGCAAGTCGCTCACGCTCCGCGCGTAGAACAGCCATGCGCCGAGCCAGTACAGGCCGACGCCCAGCGGCACGGTGAACGTCGGCCAATAGGCCCGCTTCTGCCTGGCAATGATCAGCCCGGTAGCTAACGGAGGAAGCAAGGCCACCAGCCCGCTGCGAACAAACGAGAGCCAAAGCAGGGCCGACCAGCATTTTTGCTGGGTTAACAGCCAGTCGATCTCACGAATTCCGACTGCCACCCCTCGGAACAGAAGGCTGCATAGAATGGCCGCGAAGGCGGTCCAATAGAAGCACCTCTTCTCGAGAAGCCGCGCTCTCGATGGACCGAGGTGACGCAACATGGCAGCCGGGACGAGCATCATGGATTGAGTCTGCCCTACTTCTCGTCGCCTGCCTGGATCCAGGCCTCGTTGACGGCGACGTGTTTGATGCTCTGCCCTTCCCGACCTGGTTTTCCCGCGGCCGCGGGCCGCCTAACGTAATAGCTGTAAACGAGTTGGATCGTTCCGTCACGCCCCTGTATGATGGCCGGATAGTGATACGCTCCCGACCGGTGCTTCTCCAGGTGGGTCCACTTCCAGGTGCGACCCTCGTCGTGGGAGAGCGACGCCGCCAGGCTGGCGCGGCTGCGGGTGGTATCGTTGTAGATTAGCAACCAATGGCCGTTGGCCAGGCGGACGCCGTCGATGCCGGCTCCCGGATTGGGCAATTCGATCACGCCCACCGGTCCCCAATGGATTCCGTCGTCCTTCGACTGGCTGATGCGGATGTGTTGCTTCGGGCCGTTTTCGCGCATGTAAGCCACCAAGGTGCCGTCGTTGCGGCGGAGCACGGTGGGCTGGATCGCACCGACCCCTAGCAGAGGCTTGCTCGCATACCAGGAGGCGCCGCCGTCGTCGCTGACGGCCATGATCCCAATCGAGAAGGTATCGCTGTATAAGGGCAACAAGATTCTTCCGCTGGGCAGGATGGTGGGCTTGCAGCGGGGTTGCCAACCCAATCGCTGGTAGAGCTTGCTACGGGCCCGCTGCTTGAACTCTTCCAGCAGCTTCTTTCCCGCCGGTGACTTGAACTCGGGAAGGTTGGCCGCCTCCTTTTCGGCATCCGCGATCAGCTCCTTGGAGAAATCGTCGGGCTTCAAGAACATGACCCGCTCTCGGTCCCAGCGGGGGCACCCGTCGCCGGTGTAGTGCGACGAGATCTTGTAGTTGGTCAAGCAGGACTCCCAGTGGTTGTCGAGAATGATCGGCCAGAAGAGCCACAGCCGGTCTTGCCGATCGATCATCATGCAGGTATTGCAGTCCGGGAAGCCCGGGTGATCGGCCATGAGAAACGGCTCGCACCACCGCTGGGAGCCTTTGCGGCGGCGGGCGCCGTAGACGGCCACGTCGTCGGCCGAGCGCTCGCCCGATCCGCGGTACCACGAGACCAGCAAGTCGCCGTTGGGACATTCCACAATCCCGGCGGCATGGTTATGCTGGTCCTGCAGCGGAAAGACCAGTTCGGCCTTGTAAAACGGTGGCTCCGCCCCAGCGGCAGCGACCCAAAGCAGCATTGTAAGAGCGGTAAGCATAAGAACGAAGGCATGTTTCATGGGGCAATCCTCTACCAGTTGCGTGTCCT
>JAJYGU010000492.1 GCA_021784975.1 Planctomycetota bacterium | reverse complement strand
TCCGTCGTCGTAAGTCGTTATTCGTAGCCGCACGTTTCACCGAGAAATAAGGAGTTACGTCGCCGCAGTCGTTTCTCGGTCGATAGATTCACGTCCTCTCATCCCTCATCCCTCCCCCGTCATCCCTTGTCCTAGTCAGCATCGAGACTGCCAGCAGGGCCGCGATGACCAGCAGCTTCGCCCAGGTCGGCATCAGATGCCCATCGGGCTCCGCCCAAAAATAGTCGGCCGTCATGTTCAGCCCGACAAACGCCAGCACCGCGCTCAGTCCGTAGTGCAGGTGGCGAAATCGCTGGATCACCCCGGCCAGCAGAAAATATAGCGCCCGCAGCCCTAAAATCGCAAAGATGTTCGAGGTGAAGACCAGGAAGGGATCTTTGGTGATGGCGAATACCGCCGGAATACTATCGACCGCGAACATCAGGTCGCTGCTTTCCACCACCAGCAGGACCAACAGCATCGGGGTGATGCACAGTCGTCCGCCTTCCCTGGCCAAGAAGGCGTGGCCGTGCTGCCGGTGATCGCCTCGACTGACCCGCAGGAACCGCCGCGCCAACCGCAGCAGCGGATTCCTCTCCGGCTCGACTTCCTGGTCGGCCTGCCAAGCCAAGCGAACGGCCGCGTAGATCAACAGCGCGCCGAACGCGGGCAGCACCCACTCGAAGTGCTGAATCAGCTCCACTCCGGCCAGCACGAATGCCAGCCGCAAGACGATGGCCCCCAGAATCCCCCAGTAGAGCACGCGATACTGGTATTTCAGCGGGACGCCGAAGAAGCCGAAGATGACTGCGAACACGAATACGTTGTC
Source organism: Planctomycetota bacterium (assembly GCA_021784975.1). Classification (GTDB taxonomy): domain Bacteria; phylum Planctomycetota; class Planctomycetia; order Pirellulales; family Thermoguttaceae; genus JAJYGU01. The sequence goes on along the minus strand of JAJYGU010000492.1, from coordinate 8,508 downwards.
CATCGACAACGCCTTTTCGACCACGTAACCGGTGAGATAGGCCAGCGCCTGTTCCCCGCCCCGCCACCACCATACCAGGCTGTTGAAGGCCACCGCGGTGGCGATCCAGAAGGCGGTCCAACCGGCCGACTCGGCGAGCGAGGCGGCGCGGTCGCGGCGGTGAAAGACCGCCAGGTCCAGCGTCAGCAGCCCGCCCACCAGGGCCGCGAAAACCGCCCATTGCCAAACTACCGCTTCCGGCAAGACTCCGCCATCCTTTCGAGATCAGTCCCCTCTCCCTCTGGGAGAGGGCCAGGGTGAGGGCGAACTGGCAAGGATCATCACAAGCCGCCGGCGTCCGTCTCGTCTTCCATACCGTCCGCGGCGCAAGACGGAACGTTTAGCCGCCGCCGCCGCGGCGGCGATTCCCGGTGTAGGGCCGACGTTCCGTCGGCCGCTCAACGTTTCAGTTCATCCCGCCCGTTGCATACAAGGTCCCAACGACCTCCACCAAAAACTTCGCCAGCCGATCGGAGGCCACCAGTGCATTCTCCCGCAACTGGTACATATCCTTGACACTGCCCGGCCGACGCAGGATGGTCCCCAAGGCCGCGCCCAGACGTGCCGCATGGGTCTTCTGCCCAAGAAGATGCTCGACGTCGTCGGGCAACACCTCGTCGACCGTATCGTGGATCACCCGCACCGCCGCGAACGAGACCTGGCGGCGCCGGCAGGCCCCGGCCACCGCAAAGGTCTCCATGTCAACCGCCATTGCTCCATGCCTTTCGCCCAGCATCCGCTTCTCGCGGGGCGTGCGGACAAGCTGATCGGCGGTCAACAAGCGGCCCACCTGCACCTCCGGCCGTTGGGCAATCGCGGCCAAGCCTGCCGGCCACTCGATTGGCAACTCGCCGCCGGCGGCCAGGAGCAACTGGTTTGGCATTAGGATGTCGTGACGCTTCAGTTGAGGGCTCAAGCCGCCGGCAAACCCGGCCGAGATCACCCATTTCGGCCGATGACCGTCGATCAGTATCTCGGTGGCGTGGGCGGCCCGCCGGCGACCCGCCCCGGCCAGCGCCAGCACAATCCGTCGCCCTTTGAGCCCGCCCTCGCGGGCCACGAAATCGTGGCCGCGGATCGTCACGCAGCCCTCCAGCCGGTCCTCCAGGCAGCCCGACTCGATCCCCAACGCGAAGACCATGCCCACGTCGCAAGGCTTCAGTTCCTCGGCCGCCGTCGGTCCGCTGGTGGTTTGCGCCAATTGCCGCCCGGACGTTTGAACCGCCGCCTCGCGCATTTTGGCCTTGGCGGCGTTGGTGAGCCAGGCTTGCAACAAAGAGCGAAAAGACATCGGCAGCCGTTATAACCGTCCGCGGTGCAAAATGAGACGTTGAGCCGCCGGTACGGCGACGATTCGCGGTGCGGGACCGACGCTCCGACGGTCGCTAAACGTTTCGCTCCATCCCACACGCGGTATAACGTGCCGCCATTGTACTATCGGCACCTGTAATTGCAAAGTAGGGGAATCGCAGGTAAGATCACCGGTCAAACCTTGGTTGATGATAAGTGCCGGCGTAAGGTGTCAGCGTCTGCGGTAACTGTCTTTATGGGCAAGCACGCGGCTCGGCTGCGTGACAGGTGCTCGCATGGATCGTAGCAGAGAGGTAAGAAAGTGACGCTTTTCAATCGAATGGCACGTTTCGCGGCCGCCGAACTGTTGGGCCGGTCGGCCGGCAACCGAATCTCATTGCCGCAATTGGCGGCCCAGATGGAAGAAATGGCGGTCAACGACCCGGAGCTGGCCGAACATTTCCGACGGCAAGCGGCGGCCCTGCCGGCCTTGCGGGCGCTGCGAGCGATAGAGGATCGGGAAATCAATCATCGGCACGACCTGAGGAGATCGTCGCTGGTTGTCCCCGTCACGGATCGACAGGCAACGGCAGATCCTTGGCCGCAACGTTCTTGACGCTCAAGTCGCCGTAGACCACGCGATACCAGGACGTCGAACCGAAGGCGAAAAGGTCACCAAGAAGTCCGCCGAATTTCGGTCTCATGGGCCAATCCGCCGCCGACAGCAGCCTCAAGCCAGGAGCAGCGGCCAAGAGGTCGGCTCGACTGCAGCGGAACGCTCAGCCGCATTCAGGCGTTAACGCTTGGAACGACTCGGACTGATCGCATCATTCCGGCCGCATGGACCGGACGGCCGCGCGACGCACTTTCGGCCCACGCCCCGCGGCCTGGAAATCGCTGTTGGGCTTCGGAGGCGAGTGGGCAATCTGGCCGACGTCGACGCTCTGGCTGCCGCTAAGGCCCGACTACCAGCGGCACGACGCGCGTTATCACGTAGAGCCATCAGAAGGCGAACACGTCGGGCGATACGCTGAAGTATCGCGCCAGCTTGCCGATGCCGTCGCCGCAAGTGCTTATCTGGTCAAAAGAAAAGACCCGCTGACCATCGCGGTCAACGGGCCTTCGGTGTGGGCGGCATCAGGCTCGAACTGATGACCTCCACCGTGTGAGGATGGCGCTCTAACCAACTGAGCTAGCCGCCCGACGCGTCGCACGAACCCAATTCTACCACGGCCCCCCTGTCTGCCAAGGGCCGCGGGAGACTTCGAATAGCCCTACAACCCTCCCTGCCGATTTTTCCGGCATAGACCCGCCCGCCTGTCCACGGCGCCACCCGCCCTCGACAGCCCATCGCCCGCCCCCTGTGCGTCGGCGGCCAGGCGTTGTTGGCACTTCGAGCCGCCGTAATCGACTCTCCCGCCCGTCCCATTCACCTTCAACTTTTGCCGCCTTCCGGGCCGAAACATCGGATAGCTTGATTCCAGCGGCAATTGCGCTTACGATGGTATGGAGCGTGCTCCTAAAGGGTTGACGGTTATGAACTTTCGGGCTGTTGCGAGCCACCGTTGTTGCCGCTGTACCTGTCCGGTCTGAGCGACCGGACAGGCATCTCCTCCGTCTCCCGCGCGTTTCTTGGTCTTGGCCGCCCATTCAGATCCGGCCCGCAAGAGGCTTACGTTTTCTTGCCGGCCCGAGACTGACCATCCGGCGAAAGTGCTCGTTAAGGAGCTTGTTATGGCAACCGACATTCGATTGAAAGAAACCCTGCCGGTGTTGACGGAGCGGATCGTCGACACCTATGCCGAGGTGGGCAGCATCAACCACCTCGGCTATTGTCCGTTGCCGAACTACGACTCGATCGTCGCCGCCACCGAGGATTTGAAGGAGATTTTGTATCCCGGCTACCGTCGCCGCGACGGCCTGCACCTGGGCAACGTCACCTATCACGTGGGCGACCTGATCGACCGTCTACACGATACGCTCACTTCGCAGATCGGCCGCGCCCTGCGGCACGAAGCGATCAAGGCCGGGCAGTGCGGTTTGCATGAGACGCACGACTTCGAGGCCCAAGGGCAGGCCAAGGCCATAGCCTTTTTGGAGCAGTTGCCCGCCCTGCGGAAGGTGCTGGCGATGGACGTTCAGGCGGCCTACGACGGCGACCCGGCCTGCAAGTCGCTCGACGAGGTGATCTTCTGCTACCCAGGGCTCGAGGCGATCACCGTCTACCGCTTGGCGCATGTCCTCCACACCTTGAACATCCCGCTCATCCCCCGGATGATGACCGAGTGGGCCCATAGCCGCACCGGCATCGACATCCACCCCGGCGCGACCATCGGCCATTACTTCTTCATCGACCACGGCACCGGCGTGGTCGTCGGCGAGACGACCGAAATCGGCGAGTGGGTGAAGCTCTACCAAGGCGTTACCCTGGGGGCCTTGAGCTTCACCACCGACGGCGAGGGCAACCTGGTCCGCGGTACCAAGCGGCATCCGACCATCGAAGACCGGGTGGTGGTCTACGCCAACGCCACCATCCTCGGCGGCAACACGCGGGTAGGACACGACTCGGTGATCGGATCGAGCGTATGGCTCACCCGCTCGGTGGCGCCAGGCAGCGTGGTGGCCATGGAGAGCCCCAAACTTCGCATCCGCGGCGAAGAACCGGATGCGCTCAACTGGGTGATTTGAGCCGCACGAAGGGGACAGTCCCCTTCAGCGGGCCCGGCGGGCCGTTCGCAGTTGGGCGCGGCATTGCTCCACCGCCCGGTCGCGCTGGGCGATGGTCTCGGGGGTGGACGCACGGCGCGAGCGGGCCGCGGAGAGTTGCTCGCGGGCCACCGCCTCGTCCACTTCGGCGGCCGGCATTGCCCGTTGCGTCAGCACCGAGACCTCGTCGTCGAGCACCTCGACGAAGCCGCCCTCCACGTAAAGGCGGTCGATCTGACCGCCTCGGCGGATTCGCATTTCGCCGTAGCCCAACCGCCCGATCATTGGCGTGTGGCCGGGGGCGATGCCGATCTCGCCGTCGAACAACATCATGGCCGCAAACTCGGCCGTCTGGTCGTAGAGGGTTTGCTCGGGGGTCACGACGATGCAGTGGAGCATGGGAGGAATCAGGGGACAGAGTTTTCAGTTACCAGTTGTCAGTCTTCCGCGTTCGGCTCTCGACTCTTGACTCTCAACTCTCGACTTAGTGCGAGGCGGCGATCTTTGCGTCGGGCACGCCGAGGGCCCTCAACAGGCCGACGGCCATCAGGGCATCACCCGGCGGATTCATGTGGACGCCGTCCTTGGTCAGGCCACGGGCGGCACGGCCGCCCCTCTTCAAAACCGTCAAGAACATGCCGTGCAAGTCGACGAGCTGGCATTGCTTCTCCGAGGCGATTTGCTTCTCGGCTTCGACATAGGCCGCCAGCCGCTGGTTGCCTTCGGAGCCCGGGTCTTCGTCGATGATGGTGGGCGTCAACAGGATGACGCGGATGCCCGCCACCTGAGCCAGGTCGACCATCTTGGCCACGTTCTCGCGATACTCTGCCAACACCTGCGGATCGTGCGGCTTGGCAAGGCGGTGCCAGACATCGTTGATGCCGATGCTGATGGTCACGTAGGTCGGCTTCAGGCGGATCACGTCCTTGTCGAAGCGCTTGACAAGGTCTTCGGCCTTCTGGCCGCCGATGCCCTTGTTGATCAGCTTGGCGATTTTGAGGTTTGGATACTGCCCGGCGAGCACCTTATCCACGTCGCGGAGATAACCGCCTTGCTGGGTGATGGAATCGCCGATGGCCACCAACGTGTCGCCGGACTTGAGTTGCAACTGGTCGGGCAGATCGGCCGGCCGCGGACCGAGCAACGCCAGGATCACTGCGAAGATTCCCTTTGTCATTTGGACCATGGTGGAGACTCCACGATTCGGCTCTTACCAATGCTTACTGCTTCTCCATCTTCTTCGCCTGTGCCTCCGCCTGCTCGATCGGGCCGACGTACATGAAGGCCTGTTCGGGCAGGTGGTCCCATTTGCCGTCGGCGATCTCCTCGAAGCTGCGGATGGTGTCGTCCAACGAGGTGATTTCGCCGGGCTTGCCGGTAAACACCTCGGCCACCAGGAAGGGCTGCGAGAGAAACCGTTCCATGCGGCGGGCGCGATGCACCACCAGCTTGTCGGTCTCGCTCAGTTCATCCACGCCGAGGATGGCGATGATGTCTTGCAGCTCGCGGTATCGCTGCAAGGTCATCTGCACCCGCCGGGCGATGGCGTAGTGCCGCTCACCGACGTATTGGGGATCGAGGATGCGGCTGGAGCTGGCCAGCGGATCGACGGCCGGATAGATGCCCTTCTCGCTGATCGAGCGCTCCAGGTAGATGAAGGCGTCCAACTGCCCGAAGGCGGTGGCCGGGGCCGGGTCGGTGGGGTCGTCGGCCGGCACGTAGACTGCCTGCACCGAGGTGATGGCCCCCTTGTTGGTCGAGGCGATCCGCTCCTGCAACTGGCCCATCTCGGTGGCCAGGGTAGGTTGGTAGCCCACGGCCGACGGCATGCGGCCCAACAAGGCGGAGACCTCGCTGCCTGCCTGGGAGAAGCGGAAGATGTTGTCGATGAACAGGAGGACATCGGCTCCGGTGCTGTCGCGGAAGTATTCGGCCATAGTCAGGGCCGACAGGGCTACTCGCAAGCGGGCTCCCGGCGGCTCGTTCATCTGTCCGAACACCATGCAGGTCTGGTCGATCACGTTGCGGCCGGTGTCGCCGATCTTAGCGTGCTGCATTTCCAGCCACAGGTCGTTGCCTTCGCGGGTCCGCTCGCCCACCCCGGCGAACACCGAGAAGCCGCCGTGGGCCGAAGCAATGCGGGCGATCAGCTCGGTGAGGATCACGGTCTTGCCCAGCCCGGCCCCGCCGAACAGGCCCGCTTTGCCGCCGCGGACGAACGGCGTCAACAGGTCGATGACCTTGATGCCGGTCTGAAACACCTCGGTGCGGGTGGAGAGATCGGTCACCGGGGGCGACTCGCGGTGGATGGGCCAGTAGTCCTCGGCGGTCACCGGGCCGCGGTCGTCGATCACGTCGCCGGTAAGGTTGAAGACGCGGCCCAGGGTGGCCTTACCCACCGGCACCTTGACCGGAGATCCGGTGTCGAGGCAATCCATGCCGCGGACCATGCCGTCGGTGCTCCCCAGGGCCACGCAACGGACACGGCCGCCGCCGAGGTGCTGCTGCACCTCGCCGGTCAGGCTCAGCGATATACCTTTGTGCTGGCTGGCGACCTTGACGGCGTTGTAGATGGCCGGCAGGCGATTCTCGGGAAACTCGGCGTCGAAGGTGGAGCCGATGACCTGGGTCACCCGGCCGAGGTTTTGGGTGGCAGTAGATCCTCTAGCAACCTGAGCTGTAGACATGTGCGGTGCTCTTCTTATTGAAAATTGTAAAATGAAAATTGGAAATTGAAAAATGTCGACCTCACCACGCCCACCTCATCGCTTGGTTCTCGATCCGCGGGCCTTCGCAGTCACCACCGACTTCCCTATCACCTTGCACAATTGGGAGCATTCGTCCAGCAGGCCGGTGATTCTCGACTCGGGCAGCAATTCGCTCCGAATGACCAACTGAATCCAAAACCGCGCTTCTCGCAATTCTTTCAAGCAGATCAGCAGCTTATGAACGAAATCCGCACGGCTCTCGGCGGCACAGCCTTCTTGATAATTCGGGGCCGGCGAGGTCCCGCATCTCACCAATTGAGCTGCGATATGACGCCCCAACCGATTCGCTGGCAGGGCATTCACGACCCTGCCAATCCGCACGGCAAAATCCAGCAACCGTTCAGCCAAATCATCGGGTGTCATCAGTGGTAATCCCGGACTATTGCCGCCAATTCGCAATTCGCAATTTGCATTTTTCAATTTGCAATTTGCAATCACTCATTTGCTGAGGGCCTCCGCCCCGCCGATGATCTCCAGCAGCTCGCTGGTGATCTGTCCCTGGCGCGCGCGGTTGTAGGCCATCGACAGGTGCGAAATCATGCCGTCGGCGTTCTCGGTGGCGGCCTTCATGGCCACCATGCGGGCGATCTGCTCGCTCACGGCCGCGTCCAGGAAACACTTGAACAATTTCACCCGGAAGCTGGTGGGCACGACCTCTTCCAGAATGCTCGCGGCCGACGGCAAGAACTCGTAGGGCACCGCCGTACGCTCTTCCTCGGCAGGCGCAGCCCCCAGGTCCGCCAGCGGCAGCAACGTCTCCACCACGGCGTGCTGGCGGCTGAGGCTCTCGAACTTGGTATACACCACGTCCAGCCGGTCCAGCGCGCCGGCCACGTAGGCCTCGAGGTAGCGAGTGGCCAGAACATCGACCTCGGCGAAGCTGGGCTTGTCTTCAAAATGGGTGAAGGTCTGGTCGGGCTGAATCTTGCGAAAGCGGAAGGCCGAGATGCCCCGCTTGCCGGCCACCTCCAGCGTGGCCCGCTCCCAGATGTTGGTCAACTCTTCCCAGCGCGGATAGGCCAGCCGCAGGATGCTGCTGTTGTAGCCCCCGCACAGCCCGCGATTGGCCGACAACACCAGCAACATCGCGCTCTTCTTCTCGGGATGGGTTTGCAACAGCGGATGCGTCACCTCCAAGCCGCTGCGGGCGAGGTGGCCGACCAGCAGGGTGATCCGCTTGGTGTAGGCCGAGGCGGCGATGGTGCGATCCATCGCCCGCTTGAAACGGGCAGTGGAGATCAATTCCATCGTCCGCGTGATCTTGCGGATGCTGCGGATCGACTTGCGTCGGCGGTCCAGTGCGCGGGCTTTGGCCATGGGGAAGGTCAGAGGTCAGAGGTCAGGGATTCGTGGGGCGTGAGGCGTGGGGCGTGGGCCGCGAGGAGGGGACGCCCCACGGTCCACGGTCCACGCCCCACGCTTTCCGCTTTCGGCGGCGGCAGGAGGGCGAAACGGCGAACGGTGGTCTTCTTCGCGCCGTTCAGTTCGGCTTCAATTACGATCTCGCCCTCTCGGCCCTTCGGGCTGGAAACGCAGGCGAAGCGGCCGTCGGCAACGGTTTTGATGGATCGGCCGTTGACCTTGACCGCGGCCCCAGGCGCCGTCAGGCCGCGAACCTCCACCACAATCGGTCCGTTCACCACCGTCGAGCCGGCCGACGGCTCAGTCTCCACCAGCAATAATGGCGGCCGATCGAGGGCCATGA
>JAJYGU010000393.1 GCA_021784975.1 Planctomycetota bacterium | reverse complement strand
AGCAACTCCTGTTGCAGCTTTATTACCACGGGACGTATCCCGCGCGGGCGTGCCGCTATTGGCGGGAGGCGTCGCGGGACCAGGTGCCGCTGGTCGTGCTCTACTACCACCGCATTGCCGACGACCGCGCCAACCCCTGGACCACTTCGACCCGCACCTTCCGGCGGCAGATCCAGTGGTTGTCGGAGCGGTTTCACTTGATCTCGCTGGATGAGACACAGCAGCGGATTCGCCACGGTTTCAACAGCGAAACTTGTGTGAGCATTACCTTCGACGACGGCTATGCCGACAACTGCCGCGAGGCGATTCCCCTGTTGGTCAAGGAGCGGATCCCGTGCACGTATTTTGTCACCCTGCACAACGTTCGAACGCAGGAGCCCTTCTCGCACGATCTGGTGATGGGCAACCGTTTCTTGCCGAACTCCCTGGAGCAGCTCCGCGCGATGGCGGCCGCCGGTATTGAGATCGGCTCGCACGCCTACACCCACATCGATCTGGGGGCGATCAGCGATCCGCGGCTGCTCGGGTACGAAGTCGTCAATGCCGGCGAAGAGCTGCAGGCGGCCATCGGCCGGCGAGTACGCTACTTCGCCTTTCCCTACGGCCAGCCGGCCCACTTGCCGCCGGCGGCCTTTGAGTTGGCGCGGCAGGCGGGCTACGCCGGCGTTTGTTCGGCCTTCGGCGGCATGAACCACCCCGGCGACGACGCCTTCCATCTGCGACGAATCCCGGTCGACGACAACCTCATCAGCCTCAAAAACCGAGTCACCCCCGACCCGTGGAGAGGCCGCTCGCCGACGTTTGTTTACGAAGAGAAGAAACCAGTCGGTTGCGTCCCTGATGTTTGACGATCCCGAATCTTCCAGTCCCGGCGGTTGGCTCCGCACCGACACGCTCACCGATAGTGTGCTGATGCTGTTGGTGTTGACCGTCGTGCAGCGGCTGGTGGGCTTCCTGCGGGCGGTGTTGTTCTGCCGCTGGCTGGATCCCCAGCAACTGGGTCTGTGGGATATGGCCTTCAGCTTTCTGCTGCTGGCGGCCCCGGTCTGCGCGCTCTCCATTCCCGGCGCCTTTGGCCGTTACCTGGAATACTACCGGTTGCAGGGTCAACTGCGGACCTTCCTGCGGCGGACCATGGTGGGCTGCGGCCTGTTGGCGGCGGCCGCCTTGACGGCCATTTTCCTGGGGAGGGATTGGTTCTCAGCCTTGGTGTTCGGCAGCCGCGACGAAGTGCAGCTAGTCGCCGTGGCGACCATCTGCTTGACGACGGTGATCGCCTACAACTTCCTCATCGAATTGTTCACCGCCTTGCGGCAGGTGCGCTTGGCCTCGGTCCTGCAACTGGTCAACAGCCTGGCATTCGCCCTGCTCGGGGTCGGTTTGCTGGTGGGCTGGAGTTGTTCCGCCCGGAGCGTGCTGATCGCCTACGGCGGATCGTGTTTGCTGGCGGTGCTTTGGGCGATCCGGTCGTTATATCGCGTGTGGCAGGCGGCGCCGCGGGCGGTGGAGCCGATCCCCCACGGCGCCTTGTGGGCCAAAATGCTCCCCTTCGCCGGCTGGATGTTGTTGGGCAACGTGATGACCAATGTCTTCGGGGTGCTCGACCGCTACATGATCGTGCATTTCTCGACCATTCCTGAGGCCGAAGTGATGAACGTGATCGGCAATTACCACAGTTCCCGCGTGGTGCCCGTGCTGCTGGTCTCGCTGGCGACCATGCTGGGAACTATGGTCCTGCCCCACTTGAGCCACGACTGGGAGACCGGCCGCCGCGGCGAAGTGGCCACCCGCTTGCAGCTTTTCATCAAGCTCAGCGGGCTGGCGATGTTCGCAGCGGCGGTGGTCGTGCTGGCGGCCGCCCCGCTGTTGTTCGAGGTGGCCTTTCGCGGCAAGTTCCCCGGCGGCCAGGCGGTGCTGCCGTGGACGCTAACCTATTCCATCTGGTTCGGGCTGGTGTTCATCGTGCACGACTACTTGTTGTGCGCCGAGCACGCCCGGCTCACCAGCGCGGCCTTGCTGGCCGGGCTGCTGGTGAACATCGGGCTGAACCTGCTGCTTTTGCCGCGGTTGGGCCTGGAAGGGGCGGTGCTGGCCACCGCCGCCGCCAACGGGCTTTCGCTGGCCCTGATCTGTCTGTTCAATCGCCGCTTGGGATTCCGGCTCGACGGCGGGGCCAAGCTAATCCTGGCGCTGCCCGTCCTGCTCTGTCTGGGACCCTGGATCTCGGGAATCGCCGTAGTGATGGTGGCGCTGGACGCCGTCCGCGCCGAGCGAATCTTCTCGGCCGACGAGAAGCGGCGAGTGGTTCAAGCTCTGTCCGCCTACCGGGAGCGACTGCGAAGCGACCGATGGTGGCCGCAAGCTAGTCCGCCCACCAACCCGTGAAGCACGCTTGGATCGGTCGGCCCAGGGGGAGCGCGGGCGTCTCGCCCGCCTTCGAGCGTCGCACATTAGCCCACAGCCGGGGACTGGCTCCGTTTTCGCCGCCTTCGACAGACCACGGCTAGGGAGCGCCGTCGGCGAAAACGGTGCCTGTCCCCTTCGTCCCGATCAACCCTGGCGGCATGGGCGGCGTGGCCCCCGGTTGGCCGCACACGTAGCACGCCACGCGGTTGGCGTGGCGGTTGATCGCATCGAGGTCGCGCCCCTGCAACAGCCCCACAGCCAAGGCGGCGGTGAAGGCGTCGCCGGCCCCCACCGTGTCGGCCACTTCCACCGGCAAGCCCGGCTGAACCGCACATGCTTCGGGCGAAAACAACATCGCCCCTTGGCCGCCCATGGTTAAGGCGATGAGCCCCAGGTTGAATCGCCGGCAAAGCGTGCTCAGCATCTCCTTGTCGGTGCCCTCGATCGACAGCAGCCGAGCCACCACCGGCAATTCCTCGTCGTTGAGTTTCAGCACGGTTGCCCACTGCAGACTGGCTATGATCGTATCGGCGTCGAAGTAGTGCTGCCGCAGGTTGATATCGAAGATCCGCAGGCAATCCGGGCGGGTGGCGGTGACGAAATCACGAATTGCCGCTCGCGACATGGCCGACCGCTGCGCCAGCGAGCCGAAGCAGACGGCGTCGGCCCGTTGGGCCAGACCGACCATTTCCGCCTGAAGTCGAAGGAAATCCCAGGCGACGTTTTGGTGGATGATGTAGGTCGGTTTGCCGCCAGCATCGAGCTCCACCGATACTGTGCCGGTGGGATGCTCGGCGTCCACCGCCACGTAGTCGCGATTGAGCCTCAAGGCGTCCAGTTCGCTCAGGATTTCGCTGCCCAAAGCGTCGGCGCCCACGCAACTGACGACGTAGGCTTCGGCCCCAAGGGCCTTGGCGTGATAGGCGAAATTGGCCGGCGCCCCGCCAAACTTCTTGCCGCCGGGCAGCAGGTCCCAAAGAACTTCGCCCAGCCCGACGACGACGAGGTTTTCGCGGTAAGACTGCGGAATATGAGTCCTAACCATGAAAGGGCTTGGCAATGAGCAAAGGTCTGCGCTGTCGAAAATGGGCCACTCGATTCAACCCTCGATCGAAGCTTTGGACATTACTCTTGTGCAACTCTTCGGGAGTGGAACCGAGAGAGATGAGCGACTGGGGATTAGAGGCGAGGGATGAAGGTGGATGGCGAAGGGATAAGGGATTTCCGTCCTCCGCCCTTCGAACTCCGCCCTGCCCTCAACTCTCAGCTTTCGGCTTTCAACTCTCGCCCCTCTTCGCGACTGGTAAAAAAGGCGTGGGCCACCAGTATGACCGCCCCGCAGACCAGCATGCTGTCGGCCAGGTTGTAGTTGGGCCAACGCCAGCCGCCGACGGCCATCAGGATGAAGTCGCGGACGGCGTGGATCGTCTCGCCCGCATGATGGCCGCTGTAGCCTGCGGGCCACAACATGCCCGGCATTCCGAGGCGGTCGTAAAGGTTGCCTAGAATACCGGCCATGATGAGCGCCAGGGCGACGGTGAGCCACCACTGGTTGGCAGCGCGGCCCACAAACAGCCACAGTAAGATTGCGATGGCGGCGAAGATCGAAAAAGCGGCGAATAGGGCCCACAAGTCCTGGCCCATGCCGAACAGGGCCCCGCCGTTCAGGCTGGTCTGAAAGCCGAAGACCCGGTCCACCAGCCACCAGGGCTCTTCGTCCATCCGGGGCATACCGAGCCGGTCGAACATCCAGCGTTTGGTGGTCAGATCGACCACAACGCCGCCGCCTGCCAGGCTGAAGAAGGCAATGTAGCGGCTGAGCGGAACCATAAGCGTCCTGCCGTGGCGGTTTCCTAGGGGGCGGTCTCAGGCGTAACAGAACCTTGGGCGAGTGCCGCTGCGAGGGCGTCCCGCTCACAGTTCAACGGCAGGCAACCCGCTCGCGCTCCCGGCGGCGGACGGGACCCGCCGTGTGCCTGCTACGAGGTCGCTAGGTGGTCACCGGCCCTCACTTGCCTTCCTGGTGCCCGGCACAACGCACGCAAAGGGTCGCATAGGGGATGGCGTTCAGTCGGGCCTTGGGAATCTTGGCGCCGCATTCTTCGCACTGCCCGTAAGTGCCTTCCTCGATCCGTTCCAGCGAGGCCTCGATTTGGGCCAGGGTTCCGCCCTCGTTTTCCATAAGGCTGAGGGTGAACTCCTGTTCAAAGTTGTCGCTGCCGATGTCGGCCATGTGGATGGGCATACTGGAGAGGTCGCCGTTGGCTTCGCTACGGCTCTTCTTGAGGGCCGCGTTGGCCAACTGGCTGACATCACCGCGGAGGCGGGCTCGCAAATGCAGCAGCAGGTCCTTGTACGCGTTCAACTCGGCCTTGTTCATCGCAACTCTCCGCGTGAAACTTCACGGTCGGGCCAATACTCCAACCGTACAAAATCTCTATTCTAAACGGCGTTCCGGTGCTTGTCAAACATTGCGCGGGCACCACGAGACACCCCCCTTCGGTAGAGCCCGGGACCTTGATGGTTGCTCCGCCTTTTCCTAAACTAAACACTTTCCCTTGCGACCTTTCACCCGCGTGCTAGCATGATCCAGGGCGCGAACCTCTCGGCCGCTACGGCCGCCTTTCAACGCTGTATCTCGCCCGACTGCGGTGCAACCTACGGAGTCGATGAGGCTCGCGTTGCCTGCCAGCGCTGCGGCAATCTGCTCGACGTGGAATACGATTGGAACCGGCTGCCGGTCCCTCGTAGCCTCGCCGAGTTCGAGCGGAAATGGGCCGGTCGCGACGATCCGCACAGCTTCAGCGGCGTGTGGCGATTCCACGAACTGCTGCCTTTCGCCCCCTTGCCGCAGTGCGTCACTGTTGGCGAGGGCCAGACCCTGCTGCACCCTTCCGAGGGCGTCGCTCGCTATGTGGGTCTGGCCCCCGGCCGCCTGCACTTGCAGTATGAAGGGCTAAACCCGTCGGGCAGCTTCAAAGACAACGGTATGTCGGCCGCCTTCACCCATGCCCGCTGCGTCGGTGCCACTCGCGCCGCCTGTGCCTCGACCGGCAACACCAGCGCCTCGCTGGCCATCTACTGCTCGGTGACGCGGCTGATGAAGGCGGTGATCTTCATCGGCTCGGGAAAAATCTCCTATGGCAAGCTGTCGCAAGCTCTCGACTACGGGGCGCTGACTGTGCAGATCCAAGGCGACTTCGACGACGCCATGGCCCGCGTGCAAGAGGTCAGCAAGCAATTGGGCATTTACCTGGTCAACAGCGTCAATCCCTTCCGGCTGGAGGGGCAGAAGACGATCATGTACCGCGTGTTGGAGGGGCTTGGCTGGGAGGTGCCTGACTGGATCGTCGTGCCCGGCGGGAACCTTGGCAACTCCAGCGCCTTCGGCAAAGCGTTTCACGAGTTGCACAAGTTGGGCCTGATCCCGCGCATCCCGCGGCTGGCGATTATCAATGCCGCCGGCGCCAACACGCTCAACGAACTGGTGGAAAAACGCGGGCTGAGATGGAACGACGGCCGGCCCAATATGGAAATCGCTTCCGGCTACTACCAACAGATGGATGCCCAACGCCGCCGGGCGTCGACCATCGCCAGCGCCATCGAAATCAATCGTCCGGTCAACCTCACCAAGTGCATCCGCGCGATCCAGTGGTGCAACGGGCTGGTCCGCGAGGCGACCGATCAGGAAATCCTGGATGCCAAGGCCCAAGTCGGGGCGGGCGGACTGGGCTGCGAACCGGCCAGCGCCGCCAGCGTGGCCGGCGTGAAGAAATTGGTCGCGGAAGGGGTCATCGGCCGCGATCAACAGGTGGTCTGCATCTTGACCGGCCACCAATTGAAAGACCCCACGGCCACGGTCGCCTACCATTCGGCCGATCCGCAACAGTTCCAGGAAGTGCTCGGCAGCCGTGGCGTCCGTTCGGCCGCCTTCGCCAATCGGGCAGTGGCCGTGCCAAACGACCTGGACGCGATTATCGGGGCAATCCAGACGGCCAGGGATGAGGGATGAAGGATCAGGGATGAGGGATCAGGATTAGGGTTGGGGGTTAGTATCATATGAAACCACTGCGTATTGCCATTCACGGGGCGGCGGGGCGGATGGGGCGACGGCTGGTGGCCCTGGCCGCGGCCGACCCTGAGTTATCGGTGGCTGCCGCCGTTGATCAGTCGACCCATCCGCAGATCGGCGAAGATGCCGGCCAGATCGCCGGCATTCGATCGCTGGGGGTGCCGTTGGCGGGAAGTCTCGACGCGGCGGTCGATGCCGTGGTCGATTTTTCCATCCCTGCCGCGGCCGAACAGATGGTGGAGGTCTGCCGCCAGAAGCGGATTCCGCTGGTGGTGGCCACCACCGGATTCAAGGAAGGGCAGGTGGTCAAGATTTGTGCCGCCGCCGAGGAGATTCCCTTGCTCTGGTCGCCCAACATGAGCCTGGCAGTCAACCTCACCATGAAGCTGGCCGAGACCGCCGCCAAGGTCTTGAAGGACCAGGATGCCGACGTGGAAATCCTCGAACGTCATCATCGCTTTAAGGAGGACGCCCCCAGCGGCACGGCCTTGAAGTTCGGCCAGATCATCGCCAGCGCCATGGGGCAGACCACCCAGCGGCACGGCCGTGAAGGCCGCCCCGGCAAACGGTTGCACGACGAGATCGGCTACCATGCGATCCGGGTGGGCGACAATCCGGGCGAACACACGATTGTGTTCGGCATGCTCGGCGAAACCGTCGAGATCAGCGTCCGCGCCTCCAGCCGCGACTGCTATGCCATCGGCGCCCTGGCCGCCGCCAAGTTCCTGGCCGGCCGCGAACCGGGCCTGTACGGCATGAGCGACGTGCTGGGACTGTAGCTCGCCGAGCGGAGGGCACGGTTCGGCTCTCCGGAGACGAAGGCTACGATTTCGAATCCGGCCACTCCCGAACCGGCGGTATCGGTTAGTGGGATTCTGCGGGTCCTGCGGGCGACCCGCTCTGAGGCGGCTGGCCGGGCCACTGGTAGTGAAGGCAACCTATACTTTCTAGGTTGCTATCGTCTCCTATTTCGCGCACTACGCGCCGACGCTGCCCGAGCACACTTGCTGTACCGGGCACAGACACCATTGCAGAGACGAACGATGTGGGGCTGGATCGTCATCAATAAACACCAAGATGAAGTCTTCGTCGAGTCGACCAACGTCGAGGAGCTGCGCGCGCGGCGGGTCTGGAAGTTCCTGCTGGTGACCTGGGCAACCTGGATCGTCAATGGCATCTTCGTATGGTCTCGCGGCTATCAGATGGCCGCGACAGTCTGTCTGATCGACTCTCTCGTTCATCTGGTAATCGTGGTGTCGCTTTGGAACCACGCAAACTATCGCCGCATCTTGAATCTGAATCTGTTCGTCAGCGCGATCGGATTGTTCTGTGTTTCGATTAGCGATCCGGCGACGGCGGTAACCATGCTCTACTTCCCGGTATCCATCGTGGTTGCCTCGCAGGTGGTCGGCGTGCGGGCCGCCTTCTATTGGCTGGTGGCGAGTGTAATCGCCTTCTTATTGTTCTACACGACGGCATACGGGCTCCACGGCGCGTTCTACACGCCACGGTTCGACGAACTCGTGCTCGTCGTCGGCGTTGCCGTCTGTACGTTCTTCTGTTGTCAGCAAGGCGAACAGTACTACCAACTGCGCATCAGACGACTAATTACACTCAGCCAGGATCTTGAGAAGAAGAGCGAGATGCTTCGGCATCTCGCCACCACCGACGCGCTGACCGGCCTGATCAATCGGTTCCAGTTTCAAGAGACCCTGAGAGACAGAGTCGCCCGCGCCTGCACTGAATCGGAACGGATGGCGCTTTTCTTGCTCGACATGGACGGGTTCAAAGAGATCAACGATACCCTAGGTCATCCGGTCGGCGACAAGACCCTGGTTGAAATCGCCTCCCGTTTGAGCACAGCGTTTGGAGCGCGTTCCGACGTCGCCCGCCTCGGCGGAGACGAATTCTGCATCATCTACCCGCAGCTTCGCGACCGGGACCAGGCCAAATCAATAGCCGCGGAAATCTGCGAAGTGCTCAGGCGGCGATACGTATTGGAGGAGGCCGAGTTCCCCCTGGGCGTCAGCGTGGGCTACGCGCTCTGTCCGGATCATACCGAAACGGACCGCGAGCTGCTGGCCTTTGCCGACACGGCGATGTTCTGCGCCAAGGAGCATCGGTTGGGGCAGGCCTGCTACGAAGCTGAGATGACGAAGCGCCTGGTCGAGTACCGGAAGGTGCAAGAGCACCTCTCGCATGCTCTGGAGCAAAATGAATTCTTCCTCGCGTATCAGCCGCAGGCCGACGTGCATACCGAGGAGGTCACCGGCGTCGAAGCCCTTTTGCGATGGCGACACCACGGAGAAGTGATACCGCCGGACCGTTTCATTCGACTCCTCGAAGAAAGCCGGCAGATCATTCCGGTGGGCAAGTGGCTCGTCCACGAGGCCTGCCGGCAGCTCGCAGAGTGGACCCGCGCAGGTTACGACATCAAGATCTCCATCAACGTCAGCGTCGTCCAGTTCAAGGATGAAGACTTCTGCAAAAACGTGGCGGATGCCGTCGAGGAGTGGAGCATCGAGCCAGGCAAGCTGGATCTTGAAGTCACCGAAGGTCTGCTGATCGACGACATCGAGCAGGCAGTGACTCGGCTCAACACCATCAAGGAAATGGGCATCAGTATCAGCATCGATGATTTCGGCACCGGGTATTCGTCGTTTGCCTATCTGCGAAAGCTCCCCATCGATCGCCTCAAGATTGACCGCGCGTTTATCAAAGACATTCCGAAGGCGGACGACGGTCAGATCGCCTCGACGGTGATCGTGCTTGCAAAGACGTTGGGGCTTAAGGTCCTCGCGGAGGGAGTGGAGACCGAGGAACAGCTTGCGTTCCTCAAGG
>JAJYGU010000235.1 GCA_021784975.1 Planctomycetota bacterium | reverse complement strand
GCCACCGTCACCAACTCCCGCGACACCGACTCAAAATGCTCGGCCGAGAGCGTCTTGCGCTCCTCGGCAAAGCCGATCAGCAGGGCCAGGTCGCAGAGGCGGTTGATTTGCCGGGCAACCCCTTGGGTGAGGGCGTGCAGGGTGGGCAGGGCTTCGTGCTCGATGATCGTTCGCCGCGCGCCGGCTACCCGCAAGCGGTGCTCGACGTAGCTGGCCGTCTCCTCCTCGGAGAACGGGCGCAACAAGCACTTCACTGCCAGCCGCTCCTCCCAAGAAGGCATGCGCGAGAGTAGCGGAAGAATCGCCGGCTGGCCGGAGAGCAGGAGCGTCAGCGCGGCTTGGCCGTTCCATTGGAAGTTCAACAGCAGCCGCAGGGCCTCGAAGGTTCGCGGGTCGTCCAAGAGGTGGGCCTCGTCGATGACCAAGACCGCGTGCCGGCGCTGCTCGGCGTTCGATGCCAGGAACCGCTCGATGCGGCGGACGCTGATCTGCACCCGGCCGTCGCCGGCCTGCCCCTGGCCGCCATCCAGCTCGTCGGCCAGGTAGCCCAACAGATCGGCGGTGGACATTTGTGGGAAGACGAGGCGAACGAAGGGAGAGCATTCCGGACCCATCGTGCCGGGCAACATATCGGCCACCAGCGACTTGCCCAAGCCCGAGGCCCCCGCCAGCAAGGCCGCCCCGCTGCGGCTCTCCACCGCATAGCGCAACTTCAACAAGGCGGCCTGGTGTGATTCGGCCGGATAGTAGAAGCGGGGGTCGGCCGCGCTGTCGAAGGGCTTCAAGTTGAGCTGCCAATAGTTTTCGTACATGGCGATGGTCACCGGTCGACGAAGTTTTCGATGATGCCCGCAACCGCGATCCTTGCCGAGGTCAATTGGGCTTGGATTTCCTCCAACTGCTGCTGGGTGGTGAGCCGTTGATCGCGGACCAGGACCAGGCCATCCAGGCCGCCCAGCGCGTCCCGTCCGGCCGACCCATACCCGACACCGAGGTCCTCCAACGGCCCGAGATCCACAAGCACCAGGTCGTAGTGCGGTCGCAGGCTTTGCAGAAAGTCGGTCAGGCTGGAGCGGTCGCCGTTCGATCGTCCGCCTTCGCTCGGCTCACAGGCCGGGGCCAGAGCGAGGTTGTCGGCAGTGGCGGTCACAATCAACTCGGCCAGGGCGGTTGCCCAGAGGGGCGGCGACTGGTTCCAACCGGCCTGCGGTTGCACCCCCAGCCGCCTGGCCAGCCGCGGCCGCTCGAGGTCGGCATCGACCAGCACCGGTCTGATGCCCCGCTGTGCCAGCCGCCGGGCAGCGCAGAGGGTCAGGGTGGTGGCCCCTTCGCCGTAGTGCCAGCCAGCGACGGCCAACACCTTTTGACCCCGCTCAGCGGCTGCCAGCAGGGCATCGGCAAGTCGATCCAATTCCGTCTCGGCCTGGGCGAATAGCCGCCGACACATCTTCGGCCAACTGAATTGCTCCATCTGCCACGCCGGCCGCAGCGTCGTTGTGCCCGGCGAGACGCGCTCCGCGTGGGAGTCAACCGGTGGTGGAGCCGCGGCCGGCGGCAAGGTCGTTTTTGAGGCGGCTGCGGCGGGGTCCACGATTGGGTTGGTGAAAACGGGGACTGGCTCCGCAAGGCCTTGCGGCGTCGCCCCGCTGAAACCGTTACTGCTTGCGGTGCCTGTCCCCATTTTCATCCGGTCCGTGGCACTGCCGGCTGCGCCGGACGACGCGCACTTGGCGTCGAACGGCGACGTCGGCGAGAGCAGTCCGAAGCCGTCTTGGAAAGGCGACCGCGGAGTCGTCGAGATCGAGGGAAACGGTTGCTCCAGGGCTGCCAGTACGCTGATGCGGCTGGCCGACGGCGGCGGTACCGTCGCCGATGTCGGCCGGTATTCAAACGCCGGTCTGGTAGCTACTGGCGCCGCCGCTGGTGTTGCCTCGCTGGCAGCCGGCATCGGAGTGCCGTGATGGAAGGCGACAGCGTTCTTGGCGGCGTAGGCCTTGATGAAAGCTCGGTCCAATGCGGTCACGGTTGCCTCCGATCCTGATTCAATATCATCGAATTGTTGGCGCTGGGCTGCGCCGCTGCGCCGCCGCCGGCCGGCGGAAGGCAGTTCGATCCACCCACAGGGCCCGTATTCGTGGTCCCATTTCGGTACGGGGGCAAGGGCGAGGCGGCCGGGGCCTGCTGTTGGTCGAACCGTCGACTGAAACTGCCCCAATCGAGAGGCGCCTGGTCACTTGCAGGCGAAGCCCGGAGGGCCTCCGCAACCCTTAGCGGCGACCTGGCGGCGGTCGGCGGGTTGACGCCGAGTCCACTGCCCGTCGAGGCGTTTTGCCTTCCGTCGATCCCACCGGCAAGATTGGCGGGGTTCGCAGCCAAGCCGGTTGCGGCTGGAGCAATCCCGGTTTCGACCGCGCCGCCCGCCTGGTCGGACTGCTTATGGGACAGCGCCACCGCCCCGGAGGGGTTCCAGGGCGGTGCAGCGTCGGCCGTAGGGGCGGGCACTTCGGGCTGCCACGCCGGCCGCCCACTGGTCGCTGACGAATGTGATAGTGACTTCCATTTGCTGATGACATAAGGCGCGATGGCTGCAATCAGCAAGACGATCGCCGTGCCTGCCAGGAGACGGAACGACAACAGGTCGCCCAGCAGCCGGTAGGTGCCGGCGGATTCGGGGGCCGCCCCTTGGGAGGGCGGGCTGCTCAAGTTGGGGATGCGAGCCAGCACGACCATCGGCGGAAAGCTTCCCGCCTCGCCTCCGAAGTCGTCTCCGCCATCGTCATCCTCGTAGAGAGTACGCCGGGCATCGGGAGCATTGGCTGCCGATGCGGTCCTTCTAGGCTTGATCGGTTCCATGGGACAGCAACCTCGCAACGGGCCTTGGCTGGCGCAATTCGGGATCCACGGGCATGTCTCTTCGGAATCCTCTATCGGCTCCGATTGCGCAAACCTTGAGTGTTCGAGCGACTTTACCGAGTGGCGAAAATGGCGAATCGAGCCGGCGGTAAACTAGGCAACCTGCGAGCCAATTGTGGACGCCCAGGTTTCGCTCATTTATAATCACGTCACCTCAACGATCGTGCAAATCGCGAACACGCATAGGGGAGTAATCTTCATGTCACGCATCTCCACACGGGTCTGCCTCGGCATATTGGCAGGTTGTTGGCTGGCCGCTTATGCCGCTGCCGAAGCCCCGCGGGTCCTGCCGGCGGGGCAATTGCCTCACGATCGACGTCTGGGGCCCTTGATCACACTCAACGGCTATTTCCCCTTCACTCCCCCGGCCAGCAAGAAAGAGTGGCAGCAGCGGGCCGCCCAACTCCGCCGGCAGGTGATGGTGGCCGCCGGCGTCTGGCCCATGCCCGTCAAAACCCCCAGCCATCCTGTGATTCACGGCAAGGTAGATCGCCCTGAGTACACCGTCGAGAAAGTGTATTTTGAAAGCTATCCCGGCTTCTACGTGACCGGCAATCTGTATCGGCCGAAAGGGCGGACGGGCAAGCTGCCGGCGGTGCTGTCGCCCCACGGCCATTGGTCGAACGGCCGATTCTACGACGCCGGCCTGAAAGAGGTCCGCAAGCAGATCGTGCAAGGCGCCGAGCGGTTTGAAGTGGGGGGGCGTTATCCCATGCAGGCCCGCTGCGTCCAGTTGGCGCGGATGGGTTGCGTCGTGTTCCACTACGACATGGTGGGCTATGCCGACAGCCAGCAGTTGCCGCACGGCGAAAGGTCGGGCAAAATCGCCAGCCAACCCGGCAAATGGGGCTTCTTCAGTCCGCAGGCCGAGGCCCGGCTGCAAACCATCTTCGGCCTGCAGGGCTACGACTCGATCTGCGCGTTGGACTTCTTGTCGGGCTTGCCCGACGTGGATCCGCAGCGGATCGCCGTCACCGGGGCCAGCGGCGGCGGCACGCAGACGTTCCTCTTGTGTGCCATGGATCCGCGGCCGGCGGTGGCGTTTCCGGCGGTCATGGTTTCCACCGCGATGCAAGGCGGATGCACCTGCGAGAACGGCTCCTGTCTGCGCATCGGCACCGGCAACGTCGAGTTGGCCGGACTGTTCGCCCCGAAACCGCTGG
Source organism: Planctomycetota bacterium (assembly GCA_021784975.1). Taxonomy (GTDB): domain Bacteria; phylum Planctomycetota; class Planctomycetia; order Pirellulales; family Thermoguttaceae; genus JAJYGU01. The sequence continues at coordinate 5,261 of JAJYGU010000235.1, read as the reverse complement.
GCATGACCGCCGCCGACGACTGGACCAAGCAGATCGCCACCAAGGGATTGCCGCAACTGAAGCAGCTCTACTCGCTCTTTGCAGCGCCGGAGCTGGTGATGGCCAAGCCGCTCCTGCAGTTCCCGCACAACTACAATTACGTGAGCCGGGCGGTGATGTACGCCTGGCTCAACAAGCATCTCAAACTGGGACTGCCAGAACCGATCGTCGAGGAAGATTTCCGGCCGCTCTCGGTGGCGGAAATGAGCGTCTGGGACAAGCAGCATCCGGCCCCGCCCAGCGGACCGGCGTTCGAGCAGGCGCTCCTGCAGCGGATTACCGCCGGCACCAGGCGGCAGATCGATTCGCTCACCCCGACCGACGCCGTCTCCTTGCAGACGTATCGCCGGATTGTGGGCGGCGCGGTTCAAGTCATGGTCGGCCGCCGATTGCCGGACTCTGCGGAGTTGAAGGTCGCCGACGCCCAGGCCGAAGACCTCGGTTCGTACCGCATGACCAGGTTCCTCTTGCGATACCCGACCCGCGGCGAAGAATTGCCGGTCATCCGACTCGATCCCAAGACCTGGAACCATCGGGTGGTGATTTGGGTCGATCGGCTGGGCAAGCAGGGGATGTTCGATCCCTCTGGAAGCCTGCGGACCGGCGTACAGACGCTCTTGACGAACGGATTCGCCGTGCTCTCCGCCGATCTGTTCGAGCAAGGCGAGTTCACCAAGGACGGCAAGCCGGTGGCGAAGCAACGGATGGGAAAGAAGGCCCGCAAGGCCCCGTTGCCGTATGCCGGAATTGTCTTCGGTTACAATTTGCCGCTGTTCTCGCAACGGGTCGACGATCTGCTCAGCCTGGTTGCCTACGCGCGGAGCGATAAGTCGGCCGCCGCTGGGACGACGGCCGCCGCGCCCATTCAGGTGGACATGGTCGGGCTGCACGGCGCCGGGCATTGGGTGGCGGCGGCCCGCGCAATCGCCGGGGGGGCGATCGACCGGGCGGCCCTCGACACCGCCGGCTTTCGCTATGCCAACTTGACGTCCATCGACGACCCCGATTTTCTGCCGGGCGGGGCGAAATACGGCGACGTGCCGGGCATGATCGCCCTGTCGGCCCCGCATCCGCTTTGGCTCAGTGGCGAAGGTTCGTCCCCGCCCGCTCCGGTCTCCGAGGCGTATCGGGCGGCAGGCAGCCTGAAGAATCTCAACGTCTGGCGTGGAAAGTCCGAGGAGCAAGAGCCGGCGGCCGTCGAGTGGCTCATCAAGATCGCTCGCTAACAGTTGTTGATATCTCGATCACGGCCCCGTCCTGCCGGCCCTCGCCCAGCCGACATGCACCCCACCCTTGACCTTTTGTACATGGCTAAAGGACTGGGCAGTCTGCCATGTTTCGCTACAACCCTTCCTTAGTGCGGGTGGGGCAATTTTCGTGCTATGTTTGCACAATCCCACGCTGTGAGACTAGGTCGCCTCCTGAATGGTGCTGGCATGGCAGACTCCGCCTTGATCGATGCCCCGACTGCAGTCGATATCCATCCTTCGCCCGCCTCACAGGCCGGCACCTACTTCGCCCCGGCCGGGCGCGAGGACCGCGAAGGGTGCCGCCGACGGGCACGGATGGTGCAAGACACCCCCTTTTTGCGAGAAGCTCTCGACGCCATGCCCAACATGGTGCTGATTTTGAACGAGCAGCGGCAGATCATCGCTGCCAACGAGACCCTTTTGGATGCGCTGCACGCCGCCGCTACGGATGTGCTTGCACAGCGTCCCGGCGAGGCCTTCGGATGCATTCACGTTCAGGAAGGACCGGACGGCTGCGGAACGGCTTTCCATTGTGCCACCTGCGGCGTCGTCCGCGCACTGTTGGAGAGCGCGCGGCGGGAGCAAAAGCGTGGTGCGGGAGTGCAGCATCCTGGTGAATACGGCGACGGGCGTCGCTCCCCTGGACCTGCGCGTTACCGCCACGCCGTTTTCCGTGGGGAGCGATCGCTTCATGCTGACGGCCATTGAGGACATCGGCCGATCGAATCGGCTGGCAGTCTTGCAACGTGCCTTCTTCCACGACGTCTTGAACACCGCCGGCTGCATTCAAGGATATACGCGATACGTCGTCGGCGACGAGCAGTCCTTCAATCAAGAGGTGTGCCAGCGGATCACCAGCCTCTCCGACCAACTCATCGAGACGATCCAGACGCAGCGCGACCTGGTTTACGCGGAATCGGGCGACTTTACGACCCAGCCGGTGGCGTTGCAGCCGCGACGAGTCCTGGAGGAGCTCCGCTCGCAGTACCAGGGGCACTCGGTAGCCGAAGGGCGCCGCATCGAAGTTGGTCCTGTCTGGGAGGGGCCCATCGTGACCGACGAGCGGCTCCTTCTTCGAGTCCTTGGGAACATGCTCAAAAACGCCCTGGAAGCCACTGCTCCCGGCGGCACGGTGCGGCTGGAGTGTCGCTGGAATGAACAACGGTGTACCTTTGCCGTCCAGAATCCCGGCGTGATGCCTGCCGACGTTCAACTCCAGATCTTTCACCGATCCTTCAGCACCAAGGGAGAAGCCGGACGAGGGATCGGCACCTACAGCATGCGGCTCTTCGGCGAACGCTACCTGGGCGGAAAGGTCGGTTTTGTCAGCCGCGCGCCGGAAGGGACCACCTTCACGCTCACCGTTCCCGAGCGTCCGGGCACAACCCCGATCGTGTGAACGGGTTGGCCGCCGGTCTCTGGTGCGTTGGCGCCCCTCGGCGACGAACCACTTGGGCCTGCCGGCGACAACGCATCGTTGCCTTGGGTGCATTTGAATGCTTGTAGCCGCGCCATCCCGCCGTTAGAATGACCTGCTGAACGTGGGCTGCAACCGGGCAGCTTCGGCACGCATTCACGAGGACTCTCCCAGTTTTCGCGGCGCAGCAGATGCATGGCTCCCAAAGGGGCGTGCTCCCCGCGGAAATGAGACCGTCCCCTCCGGCCCCCCCAACACTCTGGAGGTTTGCACCATGGCTTCTTCCCCCGTCTCGCAGGCGATGCGGCTGCTGGCCGCTTTGACCACCTTGGCCACCTTGGCTATTGCCGGCGCCGCCCGCGCGGATGCTCTGCCGCGTTTGACCATCCCACGATTGCAGGCGGTCCGCGAGGCGATTCACGCCCTGCAGGCCAAGCGGCAGGAGATTGCTCGCCCCGGCCCCTATCAAGACTACCGGGCCGTTATCCATCTGCACTCGAAGTTCTCCCATGACAGCCGCGGGACCATCGAAGAGATTCTGGCCGCCGCCAAGGCCACCCATACCAAGGTGCTGATGTTCACCGAACACCCTTCCAAAGCCTACGATCCGGTCGTCAACGGCTACCGCGGGATCAAGGACGGCGTGCTTTGCATTCCGGGACTGGAAACCAACGGCTTCCTCGCCTTCCCCACCCAGAGCTTCAAGGGCACCCAGAACCTCCCGCCGCAAGAGTTCGCCGACCTGGCCCTCCGCAAAGGCTCGTTGCTGTTCCTCTCTCACCTCGAAGAGCGGCTCGACTGGCAGGTCAAGGGCCTGACCGGGACCGAAATCTACAACACGCATGCCCAATTGCTGCTGGACAAGAAGTTGCAGAAGGCGGTCGACAACCCGGTTTGGATGTTCAAGTCCATCGGGCTTTTCCAAAAATACCCCCAGGAGGCCTTCGGGGCGCTTCAGGACTATCCGGCGATGTACCTCAAGAAATGGGATTCGCTTTGCGAGAAGCACCCGGCCACCGGGGTGGCCGCCAACGACTCCCATCAGAACACGGGCTTTGTGGTGAAGCTGCTGGCCGACGACAAGGTTCGCCTGGAGGATCCGCTCGGCGAAGAACTCATGGAGGTCAATTTGGCCAAGGTGCCAAAGCTCCAGCCGATGGCCGCCGGCAAGAAGCCCGGCGATACGATCCTCGCCTTGCGGCTTGATCCTTATCCGGTGAGCATGCTGCACACCGGCACCCACCTGTTGATGAAGGACCTGACCGAAAAGACGGTGCGGGAAACGTTGGAGGCCGGCCGGGCCTACGTCTCCTTCGACTGGCTGGCCGACGCCACCGGCTTCGATTTCGCCGCGGTGTCGGCCGCCGGGCGTCAGGAAATGGGGAGCCAACTGCCCTACGCCGACGGCCTGCGGATGCGGGCCCAGGCCCCGCTGCCGGTCCACTGGCGGCTCATGCGGAACGGGGCCGTGGACCGCGAGAGCGACGGCCCGACCTTCGAGTCGGCCGTCAAGCAGCCGGGCATCTATCGCATCGAGGCCTGGCTGGAAGTCGCCGGCGAAAGGAAGATCTGGATCCTCTCGAACCCGATCTACCTCCGGTGAAAAGGGGACATCACTCATTTATCTTCTCTCAAAATCAGTGATGTCCCCTTTTTCGCCCCCACAACATCAATTCGGCGTGCGGGATGCTATCGAAATACCCGCTCAGGTCCGCATCGACCACCGCGTGATACCCCTGACCCAGCAGACGATGCACTTCCTGCACCGCCTTCAGGGCGCTGTGGTTTTCCCGGTAGGCGTATTGTTCGGGTTGCAAGTCGGCCTCGAAGATCGGTTCCAAAACCAGCAACGCGGCAGTTTGCACCACGCGGTCGCGGATCGTGGGAATCCCCAAGGGTCTCTGCTTCCCGTCCGGCTTCGGCAGGTAGACCCGCCGGACCGGCTGCGGCTGATACCGTTTCGCTCGCAATTCCTCCGTCAGTTCGTCCAACCACCGCCCTACGCCGTACTTCTCGATGTCCGCGAACGTTTGGCCATCGACACCGGACGCGCCGCCGTTGGCACGGCATTGCCTCCAGGCCGCTTCCAACACGTCACGACGGTACACCTTGTCGTACAGGGAGTAGAAACGAAAGTTGGCCGCACCCTTCGCTTTGTCATGCAGCGCCGCCCGGAGTTTCTGCAACGAATCAGTGTTGGTAGGCTCGTCGCCAATCATCCTCGGCCTTGCTCCTGCGTACACTGATCCTTGAACTGAGGCCCCTTTGCTCCGCCGGCATTACCCGGTTTCATCGCTCGTACGAGCCTCTCCGCCGCCGACGCGACCAAGCCTGACCCTCGCGGGTTGCTTGTTGCGGTTGCCACCGCTGTCGTCATCGGTTTCCCGTGCTTCCTGTGTACTCCTTCGATACATGCCATCGCTCTCTACCCCGGCGGAACCGCAGGGTGCATTTGTCGCTGCCTTCCCCGGCGATACTAGCCTTCCCTAAATATCCGGAAGGTCGGCTTCCGCATCAATCGTTTCGAGGCCTCATCAAGCGTTCACTTGCGTTAT